>NZ_JBIVHR010000033.1:0-57803 GCF_044749305.1 Pseudomonas sp. NPDC089534
GCGAGGAGCACATCGAGGCGCGGCCTTCGGCTGGGAGCTCCCGGGGCCGGTACAGGTACTCAGGCTAAGGTCATCACCGAGAAATTCGGCATTCCGCAAATCTCCACCGGCGACATGCTGCGTGCGGCGGTCAAGGCCGGCACCGAGCTGGGCCTCAAGGCCAAGGGCATCATGGATGCCGGCGGCCTGGTGTCGGATGACCTGATCATCGCGCTGGTCAAGGACCGCATCGCTCAGCCTGACTGCGCCAACGGCTTCCTGTTCGACGGCTTCCCGCGCACCATTCCTCAGGCCGAAGCCCTGGTCACCGCCGGCGTCGAGCTGGACGCCGTGGTCGAGATCGCCGTCGAGGACGAAGAGATCGTGCAGCGCATCGCCGGCCGCCGCGTCCACGAGGCCAGCGGCCGCGTGTACCACATCGTCTACAACCCGCCGAAGGCCGAAGGCAAGGACGACGTCACCGGCGAAGACCTGGTGCAGCGCAAGGACGACACCGAGGAGACCGTGCGCCATCGCCTGTCGGTCTACCACTCCCAGACCAAGCCGCTGGTGGACTTCTACCAGAAGCTGTCCGCCGCCCAGGGCAAGCCGAAGTACAGCCACATCCCTGGCGTCGGTTCGGTCGAGGCCATCACCGCCAAGGTGCTGGCGGCCCTGAGCTGAAAAACCGGCTCAGCTGCATCATCCACGGCCCGCTTGCGGGCCGTAGTTGTTTATACTGGCGCACTTTTTTCATCCCCTGATTGACGGACACACCGATGAGCACCCTGCTGGCCCTGGACACCGCGACTGAAGCCTGCTCCGTCGCCTTGCTGCATGACGGCAAGGTCACGAGCCATTACGAGGTGATCCCGCGCCTGCATGCGCAGAAACTGCTGCCGATGATCCAGCGGCTGCTGGCCGATGCCGGCGCCACCCTGCAAGCGGTGGACGCCATCGCCTTCGGCCGCGGCCCCGGCGCCTTCACCGGCGTGCGGATCGCCATCGGCGTGGTGCAGGGGCTGGCGTTCGCCCTGGAGCGTCCGGTGCTGCCGGTCTCCAACCTGGCGGTGCTGGCGCAGCGGGCCTACCGCGAACACGGCGCAAGCCAGGTCGCGGCGGCCATCGATGCGCGCATGGACGAGGTGTACTGGGGCTGCTACCGCGAGACGGCAGGGGAGATGCGTCTGGTGGGCGCCGAAGCGGTCCTGCCGCCGGAAGCCGCAGCGCTGCCGTCCGATGCCGCGGGTGAATGGTTCGGTGCGGGCACCGGTTGGGGCTACGGCGAACGCATCGCGGTCAGCCTGAGCGGCGCCGACGCCGGCATGCTGCCCCACGCCGAAGACCTGCTGACCCTGGCCCGGTTCGCCTGGGAACGCGGTGAGGCCATCGCCCCGGACGACGCCCAGCCGGTCTACCTGCGCGACAAGGTCGCCACCCCAAAGGCCCGCTGAAATTTCCTTGTGGCGAGGGCGCTTGTCGAATCGTCCTGCTTGGCTTCGGCGGTGTATCAACTGACGTATCGGGGCCGCTTCGCAGCCCAGCGGGAGCAAGCTCCCTCGCCACAGAGGATTCGACAAGCTCCCTCGCCACAGCGGCTGCATCAGGCGCCAATCGTCAGTTTCCAACCCCGCGCTTTAAACCTTTTGTCTTTTATGTGTTCTAGTTATCACTCGGCGGTTTGCTAAGTCGGTCAGGTGCCGCTAAATTGCCATCATCGATACCGAGCATGACTTTATGCGTATAGACGGCGTTTCCTCTCATTCCTACCCCATCAAGCGCAAGCCCCGCAAAGGCAACGCGGCGCTGGATGAGTCCGTCGACGATATCGACGGCGAGCTGGAAATCCCTTCCGAAGAGCAATTGGCCGCCCGCGCCGCCAAGGCCTCCGCGCAACGCCTGAGCAATCTGCCCGCCCGTCAGCAAGACATGATCTACCACCGTGCGATGAAGAAGAGCGTGGCCATGGCCTTGGCCAGCTACCTGAGCACCGCCGGGTTTGTCGACTGGGAAGCGGACGTGCTGGGCCTCGACCTGTACATCTGATGGCGCTGCCCTATTACCTGGGTTGTCCGTCCTGGAGCGAGAGCGCCTGGCGCGATTACCTGTACCCGGCGGACGCGAAAACGGCTGACTTCCTCGGCCTCTATGCCCAGGTGTTCAACGCAGTGGAAGGCAACACGACCTTCTACGCCAGCCCGTCGCCGGCCACGGTGCAGCGCTGGGCCGAGGTGATGCCGGAGCGCTTTCGGTTCACCGCCAAGTTCCCCGGCGACATCAGCCACGGCGGCGACCTGCGCGACCAGCTCACCGCCGCCGAAACCTTCATCCAATTGCTCAGTCCCCTCGGTGACCGTGTTTCGCCGATGTGGCTGCAGCTGTCGAAAAGCTTCACCCCGCAGCGGCTGCCGGAACTGGCGGCGTTCATCGACGCCTTGGACCGGCCCCTGGCGGTGGAAGTGCGCCATGATCAGTTCTTCGCCAAGGGCGAGAGCGAACGGTTGCTCAACCGCCTGCTGCTCGACCGTGGCGTCGAGCGCATCTGCCTCGACCCGCGTGCGTTGTTCAGTTGCCTGTCCACCGAGTCGTCGGTGATCCACGCCCAATCGAAGAAGCCCCGCGTGCCCACGCGTCCGGCGGCGTTCACCCAGCATCCGCAGGTGCGCTTCATCGGCCATCCGCAGCTTGAGGCCAATGACCCGTTCCTGGTGCCGTGGGTGGCGAAAATCGCCGAATGGATCGAAGAGGGGCGCACGCCGTACATCTTCCTGCACACGGCGGACAACCTGCTGGCGGCGAAGCTGGCGCAGCGCTTTCACACCCAACTGATGCAGCGCCTGCCTGGCTTGCCGCCCCTGCCTGAGCTATACAGAGAGCCCGCCGCGGAGCAATTGGGACTGCTCTGAGGCGGATTTCCTTCTCTGCCCGGGAGCCTGCCGATGGACGCGCAAATCCGCAAAGCCGAAGCCTTCAAAGCCCTGCACGAACGCAGCGGGCTCTTTGTCATGCCCAATCCGTGGGACGCCGGCTCCGCGAAGCTGCTGGCCGGCTTGGGCTACCCGGCGCTGGCGACCACCAGCGCCGGGTATGCGTTTTCCCAGGGCAAGCCCGATGGCGGCCTGAGCCTTGAGGAGACCTTGGCCAACGTCCGGGCGATTGCCGCGGCGACGGATCTGCCGGTGTCGGTGGATCTGGAGAACGGTTTCGCCGACGGACCTGCCGAATCGGCGCAGAGCCTGATCCACGCGGCCAGGGCGGGTGCGGTGGGCGGCTCCATCGAGGACGCCACCGGCCGCGAAGACGGCCCGATCTACTGCTTCGAGCATGCGGTGGCGCGGATCGAGGCGGCGGTGGCGGCGGTGCGCTCGCTGCCGTTTCCCTTCACCCTGACCGCCCGTGCGGAAAACTACCTGCACGGCCGGCCCGACCTCGACGACACCATTCGCCGCTTGCAGGCGTTCGCCGAAGCGGGGGCCGACGTGCTCTACGCACCGGGCCTGCGCAATGCCGAAGAGGTGCTGGCGGTGGTGCGCGCCGTGGCGCCGAAACCGGTGAATGTGCTGATGTCCGGCGCACTGAAGCTGACGTTGCAGGAGCTGGAGGAGATGGGCGTGCGCCGGGTGAGCACCGGGTCGGCGCTGGCGTTGGCGGCGCTCGGCGAGTTCTTCCGGGCGGCCGAAGAGATCAGGCAGTCGGGCACGTTCACGTTCACGTCGCGTTCGATGGCGTATGCCCAGGTCAATCGGTCGTTCAAGGGGTGAGGGCGCGCCGGGGCGCTGAGGTTCAGGCGGCGATGCGCAGGTTCTGCTGAACGATCGGGCGCACCCAGCCGTTGTCGAAGTCCAGCGCACGCTGCTGCTCGACGATCTCTTCCGGGGGGAACGGCGGGAAGGGCTTTTGCATCAGGTCGAGGTCGAACTCGGCGATCGGCAGGTACAGCGGACGCTTCTGCGGTGCGGCGCCCGGCTCGGGAACCGGTTGGCCGTGGGTGAGCACGATCGGGCGAACCCAGCCGCTCTCGAAGTCCTGCTGCTTCTGCTGGGCGTTGATCTCTTCCGGCGGGAACGGCGGGAACGGCTTGTCGAGCAGCTCCGTCTCGAATTCGGCGATCGGCAGGAACAGCGGTTCCGGCGGGCGGATCTCGGTGTCGACCACATCGCACTCGCGCTGGCTGACGATGTGCGCGTGCAGGTCGCTGCCGACGGTCGGCTCGTCCGGGCTGTCCAGGTCGACCGGCGGGAACGTGCCGCAGGCCGGCACCACATCACTCGACTGTTCGGCCAGCGCCTGGGCAAAGAAATCCTGCCACAGGTGACTGACGCCGCTCAGTGCCTGAGTGTTCTGACGGCTGAAATCGCCATGGGGCGAGATGTAGCCAATCGATGTGGGATGGATGCCTGACATTTTTTTCGGTCGACGCTCGGCTCTGGCAGAATGCGCGTTGATTGGGTTATCGGCCGATTTTGCCGATCCTTAACTTTTTGAGCGTGTTTTTCATGATTGAGCATCCAGCGGCCTGCCGCATCCATGTCGAGGCCCTCGACCCTGCCTTCGAGCCGCAGGCCCGGCAGTGGGCCGAGCGCCTGAGCCTGCCGTTGCAGGCGGACGACGGCGAGTTCGCCTTGCAGGTCGGCGGGCAGGGCCTGCAACTGCAGCAGTTGGGGCCGGACGCGCCGGGGCCGGTGCGGGTGGATTTCGTCGAGGGCGGAGCGGCCCACCGTCGTCTGTACGGCGGCGGCAACGGCCAGATGATCGCCAAGGCCGTCGGCATCGCCCAGGGCGTGCGCCCGCGGGTGCTGGACGCCACGGCGGGGCTGGGCAAGGATGCGTTCGTGCTGGCGAGCCTGGGCTGCGAGATGAGCCTGATCGAGCGTCAGCCGTTGATCGGCGCGTTGCTCGAAGACGGCCTGGCCAGGGCGGCGGAGGATTTCGATGTGGCGCCGATCGTGGCGCGGATGACGCTGCTCAAGGGCAACTCCATCGAGGTGATGCGCAACTGGGAGGGTGAGCCGCCGCAGGTGATCTACCTCGACCCGATGTTTCCCCATCGCGAGAAGACCGCGCTGGTGAAGAAGGAGATGCGCCTGTTCCGGCCGTTGGTGGGCGATGACCCGGACGCGCCGGCGCTGCTGGAGGCGGCCCTGGCCCTGGCGAGCCATCGGGTGGTGGTCAAGCGCCCGCGCAAGGCACCGTGCATCGAAGGGCCGAAGCCGAGCCATGCGCTGGACGGCAAGTCCAGCCGCTACGACATCTATCCGAAGAAAGCGCTCAAGGCCTGAGCCCCAGGTGCCGCCATTGCCGGCTCCCACAAGGGATTTCTGAACATCAGACGTCCGGTGCGGGAGCCGATCGGCGCGGCAAAGCCATCAGGGCCGGTAGGCCCGCATGAACAACCCCACCACTTCCTGCACATGGCTCTCGGCCGCCTCTTCGGTCAGCGGCTCGCCGCAGCCGTACAGCAGGCGGAAATTGCCCGCGCCCTTGATCAGGCAGAAGAAATGCTCGGCGGCGTTGCGCGGCAGGTCGATGCTCAGCTCGCCGGTCTCGTTGACCCGGGTCAGCAGCCGCTCCATGCCCTGCACCATGCGTTGGGGCCCGGCTTCGAAGAAGATCAGCGACAGCTTCGGATCCTGACTGCCCAGCGCCATGATGAGCCGGTGCAGGTTCACCGATTCTTCGCTGTTGATCAGTTGGTGGAAGCCGCGGGCAATGTTCAGCAACACATTTTCCACGGCGACGCCGTCCGGCAGTTCGAAGACCATCGACGGCAGCTGCGCTTCGCATTTGGCCGCCACGGCGGCGGAGAACAACGTTTCCTTGTCGTTGAAATGGCTGTAGACGGTCAGTTTTGAAACGCCCGCCTCGGCGGCCACCGCGTCCATGCTGGTGTTGGCGTAGCCGTGGCTCAGGAACAGGGTTTTCGCCGCTTCGAGGATCGCCTGGCGCTTGGCCGGATCCTTGGGGCGACCCGGGCCGTTTGGGGCTGGGGGATTGTTTGGCATTCTTCGCTTTTAATACTGGACTGGTGAGTTTGCTATTAATAACATACCCGCCAGTATAATTATTCCAGGCCCCCTTAGCGAAAGGTCCGTCACCATGTTCCGCTATGCGCTGTCCATTGCAATGCCAGTCAGTCTGGCTTTTTTATTGTCGGCATGCGGTCACGAGGAGGCGACGCCCGTCACCGTCCGGCCGGCCATGGTGGTTCAGCCAGAGCCTTCGGCGCAGGCGATGGAGAGTTATCCGGGGGAGGTGCGGGCCCGTTACGAGCCTGACCTGGCCTTCCGCATCGGCGGCAAGGTCAGCCGACGACTGGTCGAAGAGGGCCAGCGGGTCAAGGCCGACCAACCCCTGGCCGAACTCGATCCGCAGGACGTGCGCCTGCAACTGGAGGCCACCCGCGCCCAGGTCGCCGCCGCCGAAGCCAACCTGAACCTGGTGCGGGCCGAGCGCGACCGCTACAAGACCCTGATGGACCGGCAGATGGTCAGCCGCTCCCAGTACGACAACGCGGAAAACCTCTACCGCTCCGGCGAAGCCCGCCTCAAGCAGATCAAGGCCGAATTCAACGTCTCGACCAACCAGGCCAGCTACGCGGTGCTGCGCGCACCGCAGGACGGCGTGGTGTCCCGGCGTTCGCTGGAGGTGGGCCAGGTGGTCGCCGCCGGGCAGACCGTGTTCACCCTCGCCACCGACGGCGAGCGCGAAGTGTCGATCAGCCTGCCGGAACAGAGCTTCGGCCGCTTCAAGGTCGGCCAGCCGGTCTCCGTTGAGCTTTGGACGCAGCCGGATCAACGCTTCGCAGGGCGCATCCGCGAGCTGTCGCCGGCCGCCGACCCGAAATCCCGCACCTTTGCCGCGCGCATCGCCTTCGCCTCCGGCAAGGTGCCGGCCGAACTCGGCCAGAGCGCCCGGGTGTATGTGCAGACCGCCGAGTCGGTGCCGCTGTCGGTGCCGCTGTCGGCGTTGACCGCCGAGAACGGCACGACCTACGTCTGGGTCGTCAGCGCCAACAACACCCTGAAGAAGACCCCGGTGCGCATCGGCGCCTTCGGCGAGAAGAGCGTGCCGGTGCTCGAAGGCCTGAACGCCAGCGACTGGGTGGTCGCCGCCGGTGTGCATGTGCTTCTGGAGGGGCAGCAGGTGCGCCCCGTGGACCGTTCCAACCGGGTGGTCAATCTGGCGGGCAAGGAGTAATCCCCGATGGGTTTCAATCTTTCCGCCTGGGCGCTGCGCAATCGCCAGATCGTACTGTTCCTGATGCTTTTGCTGGCGATTGTCGGCGCGTTGTCCTACACCAAGCTTGGCCAGAGCGAAGACCCGCCGTTCACCTTCAAGGCCATGGTGATCCAGACCCGCTGGCCCGGCGCCACGGCCCAGGAAGTCTCGCGCCAGGTCACCGAGCGCATCGAAAAGAAACTGATGGAGACCGGCGAATACGAACGCATCGTGTCGTTCTCCCGCCCGGGCGAATCCCAGGTGACGTTCATTGCCCGGGACTCCATGCACTCGGCGGAGATCCCGGATCTCTGGTATCAGGTGCGCAAGAAGGTCAGCGACATCCGCCAGACCTTGCCGCCGGGCATTCAGGGCCCGTTCTTCAACGATGAGTTCGGCACCACCTTCGGCAACATCTACGCCCTGACCGGCGACGGCTTCGACTACGCGGTGCTCAAGGACTACGCCGACCGCGTGCAGATCCAGCTGCAGCGGGTCAAGGACGTGGGCAAGGTGGACCTGCTCGGCCTGCAGGACGAGAAGATCTGGGTCGAGCTGTCCAACGTCAAGCTGGCCACCCTCGGCCTGCCGCTGGCGGCTGTGCAGCAGGCGCTGGAGGAGCAGAACGCGGTGTCCACCGCCGGGTTCTTCGAGACCGGCAGCGAGCGCCTGCAACTGCGGGTCTCGGGGAATTTCCAGACGGTCGACGAAATCCGCAGTTTCCCGATCCGGGTCGGCGACCGCACCTTCCGCATCGCCGATGTCGCCGACGTGCGCCGCGGCTTCAACGATCCGCCCGCGCCGCGCATGCGCTTCATGGGTGAGGACGCCATCGGCCTCGCGGTGGCGATGAAGGACGGCGGCGACATTCTGGTGCTGGGCAAGGCGCTGGAGCAGGAGTTCGCCCGCATCCAGAAGAACCTCCCGGCCGGCATGCAGCTGCGCAAGGTCTCCGACCAGCCGGCGGCGGTGAAGACCGGCGTCGGCGAGTTCGTCCAGGTGCTGGTCGAGGCATTGGCCATCGTGCTGCTGGTGAGCTTCTTCTCCCTCGGCGTGCGCACCGGCATGGTGGTGGCGCTGACCATTCCGCTGGTGCTGGCGATGACGTTCGCCTGCATGTACTACCTGGGGATCGGCCTGCACAAGATCTCCCTCGGTGCGCTGGTGCTGGCCCTGGGGCTGCTGGTGGACGACGCGATCATCGCCGTGGAGATGATGGCGATCAAAATGGAGCAGGGCTTCGACCGGATCAAGGCCGCCAGTTTCGCCTGGACCAGCACCGCGTTCCCGATGCTCACCGGCACGCTGATCACAGCGGCCGGGTTCCTGCCGATCGCCACGGCGCAGTCCGGCACCGGCGAATACACCCGTTCGATCTTTCAGGTGGTGACCATCGCGCTGCTGGCCTCGTGGGTGGCGGCGGTGGTGTTCGTGCCGTACCTGGGCGAGAAGCTGCTGCCGGACCTGGCCAAGATCCACGCGGCCAAGCACGGCCCGGACCAGCCGGACCCTTACGGCACGCCGTTCTACCAGCGGGTGCGTCGTCTGGTGGAGTGGTGCGTGCGCCGGCGCAAGACCGTGATCGTGCTGACCATCGGCCTGTTCGTCGCCTCGGTGATGCTGTTCCGCTTCGTGCCCCAGCAGTTCTTCCCGGCTTCCGGGCGGCTGGAGCTGATGGTCGACCTGAAGCTGGCCGAAGGCGCCTCCCTGGCCAACACCGCCGCCGAGGTCAAACGCCTGGAGGCGCTGCTCAAGGACCGCGCCGGCATCGACAACTACGTGGCGTACGTCGGCACCGGCTCGCCGCGCTTCTACCTGCCGCTGGACCAGCAATTGCCGGCCGCCAGCTTCGCCCAGTTCGTGGTGCTGGCCAAGACCATCGAGGAGCGCGAAGCCCTGCGCACCTGGCTGATCGACACGCTCAACGAACAGTTCCCGACCCTGCGCTCGCGGGTCACGCGGCTGGAGAACGGCCCGCCGGTCGGCTACCCGGTGCAGTTCCGCGTCACCGGCGAGCACATCGAGGAAGTCCGCGCGCTGGCCCGCAAGGTAGCGGCCAAGGTGCGCGAGAACCCGCACGTGGTCAACGTGCACCTGGACTGGGAAGAGCCGAGCAAGGTCGTGTACCTGAACATCGACCAGGACCGCGCCCGGGCCTTGGGCGTGAGCACCGCCAACCTGGCGAAGTTCCTGCAGAGTTCGCTGACCGGCTCCAGCGTCAGCCAGTACCGCGAAGACAACGAACTGATCGAGATCCTGCTGCGCGGCACCGTGCATGAGCGCACCGAGCTGTCGCTGCTGCCGAGCCTGGCGGTGCCCACCGACAACGGCCGCAGCGTGGCGCTGTCGCAGATCGCCACGCTGGAGTACGGCTTCGAGGAAGGCATCATCTGGCACCGCAACCGCCTGCCGAACGTGACCGTGCGCGCCGACATCTACGGCAAGGAACAGCCGGCCACCCTGGTGCAGCAGATCATGCCGACCCTCGACCCGATCCGCGCCGAACTGCCGGACGGCTACCTGCTGGACGTCGGCGGCACCGTGGAAGACTCCGAGCGCGGGCAGAAGTCGGTCAACGCCGGCGTGCCGATGTTCATCGTCGTGGTGCTGACCCTGCTGATGGTGCAACTGCGCAGCTTCTCGCGCACGGCGATGGTGTTCCTGACGGCGCCGCTGGGCCTGATCGGCGTGACCCTGTTCCTGCTGGTGTTCCGCCAGCCGTTCGGCTTCGTGGCGATGCTCGGCACCATCGCGCTGTCGGGGATGATCATGCGCAACTCGGTGATCCTGGTGGATCAGATCGAACAGGACATCGCCGCGGGGCTCAAGCCGTGGCAGGCGATCATCGAGGCCACCGTGCGCCGGTTCCGGCCGATCGTGCTGACCGCCCTGGCGGCGGTGCTGGCGATGATCCCACTGTCGCGCAGCGTGTTCTTCGGCCCGATGGCGGTGGCGATCATGGGCGGTCTGATCGTGGCGACGGCGCTGACGCTGCTGTTCCTGCCGGCGCTGTATGCGGCGTGGTTCCGGGTCAGGAAGGAGCCTGTCTGATCTCCTACGCCAATATCAGACCGGTCTGATATTGAGCCGTTGGCACCTGGATGCTGTACTCGACGCTCCGTTTTGACGAGCGTTCGAGTCAGCCTCCATGAAAAATCCGCCTCCATTGAAGGGCAGGGCCGATCCGGTCTTCGAGCTGTTGGTGCGCCCGCCCCACAAGCATCGGTTGATGGATTATCTCGCGCTGCTCAAGCCCCTCGACGACCGGAACCGTTACCTTCCCTTCGACGCCTTGCGCCGTCGCTGGGCTGCGGGGCTGGATGCCAGGCTCTGCTGGGCATTGGTCAAGAAGGCCAGGGCTGCCCAGCACATCAACCTGCTGCCTTTGGGCGAGCCGGCGCAGTGGGGCAAGTACCTGCTGACGCCGCTGGCGCAAAAGACCCTCTGCGTGGTGGATCGGCAGACCACTTCGGCCTCCCTCGAATACAGGGCGAGCCGGATCGGCGAGCGCGCGCATTTCAGCAGTCTGCTCAACGACCTGATCGAGGACGAGGCCATCGCCAGCAGCCAGTTGGAGGGGGCGGCGACCACGACGCGGGTCGCCAAGGACATGCTCAGGCAGCGACGCCAACCGCGCACCCCCGACGAGCGCATGGTCATGGGCAACTACAGGATGATGGGTTTCGCCTGGGAAAAGCGTCACGAGCCGTTGAGTGTCGGGCTGATCGCCGCGCTCCATCGGATCGGGGTGGAAGGGATCGATGATGCGCAGTATCAGCCGGGCCGTTTCAGGCGCGATGACGAGGTGGTGGTCCAGGACGGCGAAGGCAACACGGTGCATCGGCCGCCGCCCGCCGTCGGGCTGGTGGCACGCCTCGAGGCAATCTCTCGGTGGGTCAATCAAAGGCATGATGATCCGCACCCCTTGATCAAGGCGATCACGCTGCATTTTGCCCTGGGTTACGAGCACCCGTTTCGCGACGGGAACGGGCGGGTCGCCCGGGCATTGTTCTACTGGTTCATGTTCAGAAACGATTTCTCCGCGTTTCGCTACGTCGCGATCAGTCTCCTGTTGCGCAATGCGCCGGTGCAGTACGGGCGCTCGTACCTGCATACGGAAGCTGACGAGCTGGATTTGACTTACTTCATCGAGTTCCAGTGTTCGGTGATCCTGCGGGCGGTGAATGCCTTTGCCGACGCCTATCGCAGGAGCCTGGCGCACACCGAAGACTTCGAGCGCGGTTTGGTGTCGTCAGGTTTTTTCGAGCGGCTCTCGGACAGGCAACGGGCGCTGTATCGGGCGGCCAAGAGCGAGGTGGCCAAGGAGTTCACGGCGGGCAATGTGCAGGAGCATCTGGGGTGCTCCTATCGGGCGGCGGTTTCGGCCCTGAACGGGCTGGTGGGGTTGCAGGTCTTCGAGAAGCGGAAAATGGGGCGCGAGTGGGTGTTCTTCCTGCGTGCGGCGCCAACCCTTGAAGCGAAGAAAGGGAGCGATGCCTCTCGCTCCCTTGCCTTGCCGGCCTAGAGGGTGCCGAACACCTTCTTCGCCAGGCCGGTCGCCGCAGCGGCCGGGTTCTTGCGGATGGTTTCTTCCTGCTTGCCGATCATCTCGAACAGGCCGTTCAGCGCCTGTTCGGTCACGTAGCTCTCGATGTTGGCGCTCTTGGCGTCCACCACGCCGAAGGTCGCGGCCTGCCCGGCGAACGCGTTGTACTTCTGCGCCACGCCGACCTTGTCGGTGGCCTGCTTGACGATCGGCAGGAACTTGGCGCGGATCTGTTCGCGGCTGGTCTTGTTCAGGTACTGGGTGGCCGAATCGTTGCCGCCGCTGAGGATGCCCTTGGCGTCTTCGACGGTCATTTTCTTCACGGCGTCGACGAGGATCGGCTGGGCCTGCACCACAGCGGCTTCGGCTGCCTTGTTCATGCTGGTCTCCAGCTGATCGACCTGGTCACCCATGCCGAACGCTTTCATTTTGCTGGCGACCTTGCCGAGCTTGCCCGGCAGCTCGATCCTCACGTCCGGGTTGTCGCTGAAACCGCCCGGCGTGCCCAGCTGTTTGACGGCCAGTTGCGCACCCTGGGTCAGGGCGTCCTTGAGGCCGCCGGTGGCGTCGGACTGCGACAGGTCGCTCAAGGACAGCGCAGACGCGCCGGCGGAGATCATCAGGCCTGCGCACAGGCTGGCGAAGCGAAGGGTAGGGCGGAGCATGGCGGCTTCCTTGTTCCTGAAAGTGAATTAGCGGACGGCGTCGACGCGGACC
Organism: Pseudomonas sp. NPDC089534; assembly: GCF_044749305.1. Taxonomy (NCBI): domain Bacteria; kingdom Pseudomonadati; phylum Pseudomonadota; class Gammaproteobacteria; order Pseudomonadales; family Pseudomonadaceae; genus Pseudomonas; species Pseudomonas sp. NPDC089534. Next base: position 12,461 of record NZ_JBIVHR010000033.1, read on the forward strand.
TTGAACGGCTGCGGATCGTTGCCGTCGAGTTGCACGGCGTGGTTTTCGGTGGTGATGAACATCAGTTCACCGTTGACCTCGATGCGCGCGCTGACCGAATAGCGGTGGCCGGGTTTGACCTGGGCCGGATCGTAGCTCAAACGGAACGGCAGCGGCACCTGGCCTTTGACCGGGCCGGTCTGTTCGTCGAGCACCACGGCCGGGGCATCGGCCAGGGACACGTCCTGCAGGCTCACGCTCAGCGTCGCGCTCGGCGGCAGGGCGATGCGCTGCAGGTAGAACACTTCGCCGTCGAGGCTGGCCTTGCCGGCCGGAGTGGTGGATTGGCAGGCGCTCAACAGCGTGGCGGCGGCGAGCAGGGACAGTCTTTTCATGGAAACCTCTGGGACAAGGGCGCCGGAAGAATCCCGACGCCCCGGAAAATCTAGCGGAATTTGGCGGCGACGTCAGTGAACAAACGTAATGGCGCCATGAGCCAGCGGCGGAGCGACGGCCATGAGACCGATCGTTCCGGGCGTGCGGCCGGAACCAGTTCCGCGAGCCCGGGATAGACCGCTATGCGTTGGTGATATCGGTTTTCGATGCCGCTCAACGCATATTGCCTGCCGGGAACCAGTTGCCGCGGATCGTAGCGAAGGTAAAACGAACGGGCGCTCTGTTCATCCTGGGTGATTCGGAGCAGTTCGACGTCCGGGCTGTCGGGTTCATGCAGGCTGATGGTCACGGCTTCCTCCGGCGCAACGGTCTCGGGTTCCTGGACTTCGACATGCAAGTAACCCACCGGGCTCAGGTGCACGGTTTGGCGATGCGGGGCCCGATTGACGATGACAAGGTGATCCTGTTCCAGCAACAAGGGCTGCTGGTCATGGAAGAACTGGACATTGATCCGGTATTTGACGCCGACGGCAGTAACGCGGTGTTCAAAGGCAAAGTCCCATTGGCCATCGGCGATGGCAGGGGTTCTCCACTCTTTGATTTTCATCGGCGCATCGCCGTAATCCGCATGAACCTCGACGACGGTTTCGTTTTCCCCGTCGGCAGGGGCCTTGAATGCCTGGGGAAGGCTGAATGTCAGTTTGATGGAGGCAACTTCGCTCAACAGGTTCATTTCGATATCCGTATCGATCAAAAGAACCCATTAGTTCACGAATCAACTAACCGGCAAATGCTGGCACCTTCCGGTTAGTTGTCCGCAAGTTTCAGTCCTCGGCGGTCGGCTGCGCTGGGGCGGCCGTTTCGGCGGCGTCTTCGCTGCGGTGCAGCGCCACCTGACGGATCGACAGGCGGATCTCCGCCGGCAGCACGCGCTTGGCCGCGCCTTCGGCCAGTTCGCCGAGCAGTTCGTGGTAGCTCAACTTGCCGGCCTCGTCGCGGCGCAGCACATCCAGGTCGAGCATCGTCTGGATGAAGTGGCGGAACAGGCTCTTGTCGAAGAACTCCGGGGCATTGAGGCCGTGCAGGATCGACAGGCGCTGGGCCATGACCGTGCACAGGTCTTCCAGCTCTTCGGCGCTGAGGCTGTTCTGGCCGCTGTTGAGCAGCAGCGAGACGGTCATGTAGAAGCGCTGCAGGGTCTGGGCGATGTTGCGGGACAGCAGGGTCAGCAGCACGAAATGCCGCGAGCTCGGAGCCGGACGCAGGTAAACGTCCTTCTCGAAGCGCAGCAGGCCCTGTTCGACGAAGGCGTCCAGCCACTGGTCGATCACGCCGTCCAGCTCGTCCAGTGTCCAGCGGATGAACAGCTCCGCCTGCAGGTACGGATACAGCGCACGGGTGTAGCGCAGGATCTGTTCGCGGCTCATGCGCGAACTGCTCTGGAAGAAGCTCGCCAGCAGCGCCGGCAGGGCGAAGATGTGCAGCACGTTGTTGCGGTAGTAGGTCATCAGGACGGCGTTCTGCTCGTCCAGGTAGAGGATCTTGCCCAGCGCGTCGTTCTGCTCGGACAGCAGGTCCATGTCCTTCACATGCTGGATCAGCGCCTGGCCGTCGCCTTGCGGCAGCGTGGTGTGCGGCGAGTACGGCACTTTGCGCAGCAGCGCCAGGTACAGGTCCAGCACCCGAGCCATGGCCCGGTCGTCCAGGGCCAGCCGGCCGGTGGACAGCAGCGCCAGCGCCACCAGGTTCACCGGGTTGATCGCCGCCGCTTCGTTCAGGTGCTGCGCGACCTTCTCGCCCAGGCGGTTGGTGGTTTCGTTGAGCCACGCCGGCTTGAACTGCGGGCCGAGGTCCTGCTGACGCCAGCCGGGCTGCTCGTGGTCGAGGAATTCCGCCAGCTTGATCGGTTCGCCGAAGTTCACCGCCACCTGGCCGAAACGCTGCTTGAGCGCGCCGATGACCTTGAAGATGTCGAAGATCGACTCTTTCTTCTTGCTCGCCCCGCGCAGTTCGCCGAGGTAGGTCCGGCCTTCCAGCACGCGCTCGTAGCCGATGTACACCGGCACGAACACGATCGGCGTGCGCGAGGAGCGCAGGAAGCTGCGCATCGTGATCGCCAGCATGCCGGTCTTGGGCTGCAGCATGCGCCCGGTGCGCGAGCGGCCGCCCTCGACGAAGTACTCCACCGGGAAGCCCTTGGTGAACAGGGTGTGCAGGTATTCGTTGAACACCGAGGTGTACAGCGGGTTGCCCTTGAACGTGCGGCGCATGAAGAACGCGCCGCCGCGGCGCAGCAGGCCGCCGATCACCGGCATGTTCAGGTTGATCCCGGCGGCGATGTGCGGCGGGGTCAGGCCGTTGCGAAACAGCAGGTAGGAGAGCAGCAGGTAATCGATGTGGCTGCGGTGGCACGGCACGTAGATCACTTCATGGCCCGGCGCGATCTTCTGCACGCCTTCGATGTGGTTGACCTTGATCCCGTCGTAGATCTTGTTCCAGAACCAGCTCAGCACCACTTCCAGGAAGCGGATGGCGGTGTAGGTGTAGTCCGAGGCGATCTCGTTGCCGTAGCGCAGGGCCTGGGCCTTGGCCTTTTCCGCCGAGATGTTTTCCCGCTCGGCCTCGTCGAGGATCGCCTGGCGCACCAGCGGCTGGTTGATCAGGCCCTTGACCAGGTTGCGCCGGTGGGAGATGTCCGGGCCGATCACCGCGGCCTTGAGGTTGCGAAAATGCACCCGCAGGATCCGCTGGGCCATGCGCACGGTGCGCTCGTGGCCCTTGTTGTGTTCGATCAGCTCGCGCAGGTGGATCGGCGCGGAGAACTGCACGCGGGTCTTGCGCCCCAGGATCATGATGCTCAGCAGGCGGCGCAGGCGGCCGGTGACCGCCCAGCTGTCGGCGAACAGCAGTTTCCACGGGCTCGACTCGCTGTCCGGCGACTGGCCCCAGAACACGCTCACCGGAATGATCTGCGCGTCTTCGGCGGCGTTCTGGCTCAGGGCGCTGACCAGCCGGGTCAGGGTCGGCGGCGCGCCGCGCTTGTCGTGGCGGCCGAGCCAGTCCGGATCCGGCGTCAGGTAGAAGAACGCCGCCGGTTCGATCAGCGACCCGACCGACACCGGCAGCACCGGGCGCGGCAGGCCGGCCTTGGTGCACTCGGTGTCGACCACGGCCAGATCGGTGAGCGACGGGTTTTGCAGGACGTAGAACACCGGACGGCTGCGGTCGAGGTTGAGGGTGAACGACGACTGGTTGATCGTCTCCGAGCGGACCCAGAGGTACAGCAGTCGGCGCAAGGTGCCAAACACAAGACGGCGGAACGGGGAACGGGTCATACGGATTCTTCGTCATTGAATAAAACCGAGCGTTTGCTCGGGAAGGGCGACAGTGTGCCGGATTCGCTGAAAATCGGCAAAAAAGCGGCTAAGTAAACTCTTGTTGAGAGTATCGGCACCTGACATATACTCGGCGGTCTGTCGCCGGGGCCCTCGTATGGACGTCGGACGCAGGCTGACGTTCCTCAAAGGCTTTCCTGCGAAAAGCCCGTTCAATAATAAAAAAGGAGTATGAACAGATGGCAACACGCGAAACCGGCAACGTGAAGTGGTTCAACGACGCCAAGGGTTACGGCTTCATCCAGCGCGAAGACGGGGTGGACGTGTTCGTGCACTACCGCGCGATCCGCGGCGAGGGGCACCGTTCGCTGACCGAAGGGCAGCAGGTGGAGTATGCGGTGGTGCAGGGTCAGAAGGGCTTGCAGGCTGAGGATGTGGTAGGCCTGTAACGCCACGCTTCAGAGCCCGAAAACATTGCGGTAGCGAGCCTGCTCGCGATTGCGGCGTTTCGGTCGGCATTGATGTCGACCGGCACTGCGCAATCGCGAGCAGGCTCGCTGCGCATTGGATTTTCTTCAGGTTGCATGACGATCCGATTTCTTGCTTTTGCGACTGGCAGCGCCTGGCACAGCTAGCGCTGGATGGATGTTCACCTGTCAGATGTGACAGTAGACGGTCGATGCGCACCCAACCTAACCTCGCGGAACATCTGCTCAGCTCGAGCGGTGCGGGCGGGGAAGGCCATCATGTGGAATCGCATCGTTGCTGCATTGATCTTGATCGGCGCCGTCTTCGGCGCAACGATTGGCTTGGCCGACACATCGGCCGAACCGCTTCCCCCCACGATGATTGCCCTGTCATTGCCCGAACCGGAGAGCGTTCAAGGCGTTTCCGCTGCGCTGCCGTCGGTTTTCAGGGTGGTTGAAGCGCCAAACGGCGAGCTGAACGCCGATACCCTCGGGGCCGAAGCCAACGTGCAGGTCAGCTACCCGACCATGGCGCTGCGGGACACGGTCGGCATCCGCCTGACCGGAGTGGCCTTGCGCGATGCGCCGGTCCAGACCGTCTCGAGCGTGGGCACCCTGACCTTCAAGGTGCCCAAGGCGTGGGTGACCGAGAACCGCAACCGCACCGTCACGCTGACCTTCACCTACAAGGTGGGTGGCGCCGGGAGTCTGATCACGCCCTCTCCCTTGAGCATCCGTGTCGTGGGCGCTCAGGGGCAAAGTGTGTTCAGGGTGGTCGAGGCGCCGAACGGTGAGCTGAATGCCGATACCCTAGGGGCCGAAGCCAACGTGCAGGTTCGTTACCCGACCATGGCGCTGCGGGACACGGTCGGCATCCGCCTGACCGGAGTGGCCTTGCGCGATGCGCCGGTCCAGACCGTCTCGAGCGTGGGCACCCTGACCTTCAAGATGCCCAAGGCATGGATAGACGAGAACCGCAACCGCACCGTTACGCTCACCTATACCTACAAATTGGGGGGGACAGGCAATCTGATTACATCTGCACCGCTGACGGTTCGTGTGGGCGGCGCAGTGCCTGTCGGAGAGGGGCAGCGAGTCGCCGGCGATCTGAATGCGCAGTACGCCGATACCCGACAAAATTGTGGCAGCGCTTCGCTGCCGGCTGTTTTGTGTTCGGGTGTCATATTGAGGGCGACGATCAATGGCACAGGGTATCGTGCCTGGAATCCCAGTCCTGCCTCTCAAAGCAACGGCGGGGTCTCAGCTTTCTACTTCCGTAAGGACGTACCATTTAAGGCATTTCCTACAAACTATCCAAACGCAAGCGGAATCGTGTTTTTTTCCCCGCAGCTTCGCCCGCAAGGTTTGGTTGAAATTCCAGTGCTTTGTGTATTCCCGATTGATGGTGGCAGCGATATCAGGGGAAGTGAGGGATGTGGAGAATCCAAAAACTATCCTACGGTCAGTCGCTCCTGCGAACTGCAAGGCATATCAACGGCTGCCGGTTGGCTGGCGCACTACAACCAAGGGCCGACGGGATGGAAGTACCAGCGTCAGTGTGGATTCAACATCCGGAGCAGTCGGGGGACTTTCGCAGCCGATGCTTTCAGGCAAGGTATGCAGGCGATGAGCTTGCTGGGAAATGAATACTTCAACTCCTGGAATGAGATTCGTCTGGCAACCTGGCCACAGAACATCCATACGACCATTCCGATCAAGGCGTTCTTCTACTCAAGCAATGGCCTAGCGGATGCGCGGTTCAACCAGCAGGACTTTTTCAGGTATTCAGGCAAGGCTGTACCCGTCATCAAACTGACCCTGCCCAGAACCAACGCCGAATCCGCCCGGTTCGAGTTCATCAAGTCCGATCAGGCGGTCGGCAGCTGGAATTGATCAGGGTCGAAGAGCCCGCGCATTTTGCTTGAGTGGATGTGCGGGCTTTGAAATCAAGTCGTGCGCCAAGTGATCTCTTCCTCGCCGTCGGCGCTGATGCGGATCCAGCGGTCTGCCGTTTCCTCGCCTTCTTCCTCGACCCAACTGCCCGGTGCGCAGCGCACTTCGACGTTCAGCGCGGCGAAGGCGGCGCGGGCGCAGGCGATGTCGTCGTCCCACGGGGTCTGGTCGCTCTCCAGGTACAGGCTGTTCCATTTGCCCACGGCCTTGGGCAGCCAGGTCACGGGGATGCTGCCGGCCAGGCATTTGAAGGTCTGGCCTTTCTGCGTCCATTCGCTGCACGGGCCCAGCGCAGCGCCCAGCCATTCGGCGATCTGCTTGTGGTCGACGTCGGCGTCTTTCAGGTAAATCTCGATGTCCGGTTGGCGCATGGATGTCCTCACTGCGGGTCTGAAAAATCCATTCGCGGATTTAGCCGGCCCCGGGCAGGTGCCCGAGTCCAAAGGTTTATTGAAGAACGAAATAATCGTAGCGCATCGACACGGTGGTCACGAAGGGCTCGGCCTGGCCGATCACCGCCGCGCGGCGCTCGGCGCTGGCGCGCCAGCCGTGGGGCGTCATGGCCAGCAGGTTGGCGCGGTCTTCGGGCTTGTCCAGCGTCAGCCTGAACTCCAGGGTTTCGCTGTGGGCCAGCGCCATGCCTTGCGGCACCAGGGCCAGGTGCTTGTCGTCGGTGTATTCGCGCACTTCGTCGTACAGGCGCTCGCGCAGTTCCATCAGGTGGCCGCGGGTCGGCCCGACCTTCATCAGGCCGCCGCCGACGCTGAGCAGGCGCTTGGCCTCCTCCCAGTCCAGCGGGCTGAACACGCTGGCCAGGAACTGGCAACTGCCCGGCGCCAGCGGCACGCGGGCCATGCTGGCGATCAACCAGGTCACGGCCGGGTTGCGCTTGCAGGCACGCTTGACCGCTTCCTTGGAGATGTCCAGCGCGTAGCCGTCGGCGCCCGGCAGGGCCTCGGCGATCTGCGCGGTGTAGTAGCCCTCGCCGCAGCCGATGTCGACCCAGCGCTGCGGCGCGTAGCCGGCCGCCAGTTCCGCCAGGCGCCTGGCCACCGGGGCGTAGTGCCCGGCGTTGAGGAAGTCGCGGCGGGCCTCGACCATCGCCTGGTTGTCGCCGGGGTCGCGGCTGTTCTTGTGCTGCACCGGCAGCAGGTTCAGGTAACCCTGGCGTGCGCGGTCGAAGCGGTGCCCGGCGGGGCAGGCCACGCCGTTGTCCACGGCGTTGAGCGGTTCGTTGCAGATGGGGCAGGCGAGCATCAGGCGAGCAACTTGATCAGGGTCTGGTAGTAGATTTCGGTCAGGACGTCGAGGTCGGCCGCCAGCACGCGTTCGTTGACCTGGTGGATGGTCGCGTTGACCGGGCCGAGCTCGACCACCTGGGTGCCCATGGTGGCGATGAAGCGGCCGTCGGAGGTGCCGCCGCTGGTGGACGCCTTGGTTTCGCGGCCGGTGATCTGCTTGATGCTCGACGACACCGCGTCGAGCAGCGCGCCCGGCTCGGTGAGGAACGGCAGGCCGGACAGCGCCCAGTCGATGTGCCAGTCCAGGTTGTGCTTGTCGAGGATGTCGGCGACGCGCTTCTGCAGGCCTTCGACGGTGGATTCGGTGGAGAAGCGGAAGTTGAACAGCGCCACCAGGTCGCCCGGGATCACGTTGGTCGCGCCGGTGCCGGAGTTGACGTTGGAGATCTGGAAACTGGTCGGCGGGAAGAAATCGTTGCCGTGGTCCCAGTGCTCGGCGGCCAGCTCGGCCAGGGCCGGGGCGGCGAGATGGATCGGGTTCTTCGCCAGGTGCGGGTAGGCCACGTGGCCCTGCACGCCGCGCACGGTGAGCTTGGCGCCGAGGGAGCCGCGACGGCCGTTCTTGACCACGTCGCCGACCAGGGCGGTGCTCGACGGTTCGCCGACGATGCACCAGTCAAGGCGCTCCTTGCGCGCCGCCAGACGCTCGACCACAGCCTTGGTGCCGTGGTGCGCCGGGCCTTCTTCGTCGCTGGTGATCAGGAATGCGACCTTGCCCTTGTGGTCCGGGTAGTCGGCGACGAAGCGCTCGGCGGCCACGGTCATCGACGCCAGGCTGCCTTTCATGTCCGCCGCGCCGCGGCCGCAGAGCATGCCGTGCTCGTCGATCACCGCGTTGAACGGGTCGATCTGCCAGGCGGTCACGGGACCGGTCGGCACCACGTCGGTGTGGCCGGCGAAGCACAGCACCGGGCCGTCGTCCTTGCCGTGGGTGGCCCAGAAGTTGTCCACGTCCTCGATGCGCATCGGCTCCAGGGTGAAGCCGGCGGCGCCCAGGCGCTGCATCATCTGTTTCTGGCAATCGGCGTCGACCGGCGTCACGGACGGACGGCGGATCAGGTCGATGGCCAGCTGGAGGGTCGGCGAAAGGTCGGCGTGGGCCGTCATGGGAAACTCCGGAATCATGAATGTGGGCAAGAGCCAATGCGGGAGCGAGCCGGCTCGCGGAAGCGGTGCGTCAGTCAACATAAACGGTGATTGTTACAACGCCTTCGCGAGCAGGCTCGCTCCTACAGGGGATTGAGCTCGGTCAGTCAGACCGCCTATCACGCCAAGCCCTGCAAAATGGCGGTCATCTTAAAGCAAAACGGCGACCATAGGCCGCCGTTTAGTGCATCGTCGAACAATTAGACCGCCGGTGCCGGTTCAGGCGCCGGAGCGGGCCTTGGCAGCGACGACAGGAACGCCATGATCAGCGCCGCCACGTAAGGCAGCGACTGCACCAGCAGCATGGCCACCCAGAAGCGCATGTCGCTGCTCGGCAGGCCCTGCACGAGGAAAATCCCCAGCGCCGCGCCCCACAGCAACAGCATGATGAACAGCTCTTCCCGGGCCTCGGAAATGGCCACCCAGAAGCCGTGGCTGTCGGCGTTCTTCGGCGTGCGGAAGAACGGGATGCTGCTGGTGAAGAACCCGTACAGCACCGCCTTGGCGATGGTGTGCGACAGCGCGAGCCCCGCCAGCGCCGCGCAGAACGCGTCCTTGAGGTTCACCCCCACCGCGCGGCGGTACAGGAAGATGATCTTGCCGACCTTGAACGCGAACAGCGCCAGGGGCGGGATCGCGAAGATCAGCAGCGGCGGGTCGACCCGTTGCGGCACGATGATCATCGCCGCCGACCACAGCAGCGCGCCGACGGTGAAGAAGATGTTCATGCCGTCCGCCACCCACGGCAGCCAGCCCGCGAGGAAGTGGTAGCGCTGGCCGCGGGTCAGCTCGGTGTCCTTGCCGCGCAGCAGGCTGCGGGTGTGGCGCTTGATGATCTGGATCGCGCCGTAGGCCCAGCGGAAACGCTGCTTCTTGAAGTCGATGAAGGTGTCCGGCATCAGGCCCTTGCCGTAGCTGTCGTGGTAGTACGCCGCCGACAGGCCTTTCTCGAACACCCGCAGGCCCAGCTCGGCGTCTTCGCAGATGCACCAGTCGGCCCAGCCCAGCTCTTCCAGGACCGAGCGGCGGGTCATGGTCATGGTGCCGTGCTGGATGATCGCGTCGCGGTCGTTGCGGGTGACCATGCCGATGTGGAAGAAGCCCTTGTACTCGGCGTAGCAGAGCTTCTTGAACGTGCTTTCGTTCTGGTCGCGGTAGTCCTGCGGCGACTGCACCACGGCGATCTTCGGGTCGGCGAAGTGCGGCACCATGTGCTTGAGCCAGTTGGGGTGCACGCAGTAGTCGGAGTCGATCACCGCGATCACTTCGGCGTCCTTGGCCGTGTGCGGGATCAGGTAGTTCAGCGCGCCGCCCTTGAAGCCGGCCAGCGGCGAGACGTGGAAGAACCTGAAGCGGGGGCCGAGGGTCTCGCAGTAGTCGCGCACCGGTTCCCAGACCGCCGGGTCCTTGGTGTTGTTGTCGATGATCAGGACTTCGAAGTCCGGATAGTCGAGGTTGGCCAGGGCGTCGAGGGTCTGTTTGACCATCTCCGGCGGCTCGTTGTAGCAGGGCACGTGGATCGACACCTTCGGCCGGTAGCCCGAGTCGCCCACCACCGGCAGGAACTCGCGCCGGCGCTTGTGCACCCACACGGCCTCGGCCAGCTCATGGGCCTCGGTGAGCAGCACGATGAACACCCCGAGCGCGCCGAGCGCCAGCAAGAAGCCCACGGTCAGGCTGAACCAGGTGCTGTACTGCTGGCTGTAGTCGTAGCCGATCCACACCAGCACCGAACCGCACAGGAACGCGATGAAGGTCAGGAAGGTGCGGCCGCGCTGGCGCAGGGCCGAGCCGTCGATCATCAGCAGGGTCAGCGACAGCAGCGCCAGCACCCCGGAGCCGACCGCCAGCACCCGCCACTGCGGGATCGCCACCACCGGGCCTTCGAAGTTGAATTTCTGCTGGCGCGCGGCGTTGAACACGCCCCAGTAGGCGCCGACCGACCCTTCGTCGCTGGCTTTCCACGGCTGGTCGAAGGCTTCGATCACGAAGTAGTTGAAGCCCTGGCGGTTGAGCTTGTTGACCAGGGTGCGCAGGTAGATCGCCTGGTCCGCCGGCGACGCATCGGCGCCGCCGCGCATGCGGCCGTTGCTCGGCCAGCCGACTTCGGACAGCAGCAGCGGCTTTTTCGGGAACATCTTTTTCAGGTCGCGGGCGCGGTCGAAGACGAACTGCCCGGCCTTGTCCATCGGGATGAATTCCCAGTAGGGCAGGATGTGCGCGGCGATCAGGTCGACGTGCTTGGCCAGTTCCGGGTGCTCTTCCCAGACGTGCCACTGCTCGGACGTGGTGACCGGCACCTTCACCGCTGCGCGCACGCGGTCGAGCAGCACGCTCAATTCTTCGGCGGTGATTTCCTTGCGAAACAGCGCCTCGTTGCCGACCACCACGCGAACCACGCTGCGCGAGGTGTTGGCCAGTTCGATGGCGCGGGCGATTTCCCGTTCGTTGCGTTCCTTGTCGGGGCTGATCCAGATCCCGAGCGTCACGCGCAGGCCGAACTCTTCGGCCAGCTTCGGGATGTCCTGCAGGCTGCCGTCGACCGAGTAGATGCGGATGTTGTCCGTCAGCTTGCTCATGATCTCCAGGTCGCGGCGCATCTCATCGTCGGACGGATACTGCTCTTTCTGCGGGAATTGTCCCTGCTGGAACGGTGAGTAGGAGAAGCCGGAGATCTGCTCCGGCCAGTTCGGCGCGGAGACCGGGCGGTTGATCAGCGCCCAGAAACCGGTGAACAGGGCGGCGATTGCCAGAACCACCACCAGGTTGAGTCCAAATTTACGCGATGACATAGCTGTTTCGGGTTCCAAAGGCTGTGGAACGAAGGTTCGGCGAGGCCTCGCCGAAGGGCGCGAATCCTACACCGGCAGTTCACCCGTCGCACATCGGACAGGGAAATGCCCGACGTTGGGCAATCCACTTTGACTTAAGTTCTTACACTTGTAGCCTGAAGCTTAAAAGTTGTCGCGCGGTCGTCCATAATGCGCGCCGGTTTTTGGGGTAGAAGGTCATGAGCACAGAAGATCCGCGGTTTGCAGGCATCGCCCGTTTGTACGGCATTGAAGGTTTGGCGCGCCTGCGGGCGGCCCATGTGGCGATCGTCGGCATCGGCGGCGTCGGCTCCTGGGCGGCGGAAGCCATTGCCCGCTGCGGGGTGGGCGAGATCTCGCTGTTCGACCTGGACGACGTCTGCGTCAGTAACGCCAACCGTCAGCTGCATGCGCTGGACAGCACCGTCGGCAAGCCCAAGGTCGACGTGATGGCCGAGCGCCTGCGCGGCATCAACCCGGCCTGCACGGTGCACCCGGTGGCCGACTTCGTCACCCGCGACACCATGGCCGACTACATCACGCCGGACATCGACTGCGTGATCGACTGCATCGACAGCGTCAACGCCAAGGCTGCGCTGATCGCCTGGTGCAAGCGCCGCAAGATCCAGATCATCACCACCGGCGGCGCGGGCGGGCAGATCGACCCGACCCAGATCCAGGTCGTGGACCTGAACCGCACCTACAACGACCCGCTGGCCTCGAAGGTGCGCTCCACGTTGCGCCGCGACTACGGTTTTTCCCGCACGCCGAACCGCCATTACAGCGTGCCGTGCGTGTATTCCACCGAGCAGCTGCGCTATCCGAAGCCGGACGGCAGCATTTGCCTGCAGAAGCGCTTTGTCGGCGACGGCGTGAAGCTGGACTGCGCCGGCGGGTTCGGGGCGGTGATGATGGTGACGGCCACGTTCGGCATGGTCGCGGCGACCAAGGCGGTGGACAAGATCGTCGCGGGCGTGCGACGGCCTTCTGACCGGGCCAAGCCTCAGGCTTGACCGGTCACCGCAGCGTCCTGCGGTGACCGCAGGCTCTGCATCCAACCGAGACCCCGGTGGGAGCCAGCCTGCCGGCGATGGCGGTCAGCCGGCCAGCGCGTTCATCCGCTGGAGCACCGCGTTCAGGCCATTGCTGCGCGACGGCGACAGCTGCCGCGACAGCCCCAGCTGATCGAACCAGTCCGGCAGGTCCACCTGCCGCAGTTCAGCCGCCGTCAGCCCGTTCACCCGCACCAGCAGCAGCGCCACCAGCCCGCGGATCAACCGCGCATCGCTGGCGGCAGCGAATTGCCAGCGCCCGTCACGCAGCTCACCCACCAGCCACATTTGGCTTTCGCAGCCGTGCACCCGGTTGGCGTCGCACTTGTCGGCGTCATCGAGAGGGGCGAGGCGGTCGCCGAACTGCATCAGCAGGCGCGCCCGCTGCTCCCAGCCGGCGGCGCCCTGGAAGGTGCGCAGGGCTTCGGCGGCTTCGGTCGGCAGGCTCACCGCAACAGCTCCAGCGCCTGATCCAGCGCTTCGAAGAAGCGTTCCAGATCCTCTGAATCGTTGTACAGCGCCAGCGACACGCGGATCGCCCCGGCCAGTTCGAAGCTTTTGAGCAGCGGCATCGCGCAGTGATGACCGGCGCGCACGGCGATGCCTTGCTCGGTCAGCAGATGCGCCAGGTCAGCGTTGTGCACGCCGTCGACCACAAAGCTCGCCAGCGCCAGTTGCGGCCGGCCCAGCAGGCGGATGCCGTTGCGCGCCGCCAGGCCTTTGAGCAGGTAGTCGTGCAGCGCCGATTCGTGGGCGGACACGGCGTCCTGATCCAGGCCGGCCAGGTAGTCGAGGGTCGCGCCGAGGCCGATCACGCTGGCGATCGGCGGCGTGCCGGCCTCGAAGCCCAACGGCGCCGGACGGAAGCGCGACTCGTGATAGTGGGCTTCCAGCACCATTTCGCCGCCGAACTGCCATGGCCGCAAGCGCTCAAGCGCCGCGTTGCGCCCGAACAGCGCGCCGAGGCCGTCGGGGCCGTACAGTTTGTGGCTGGAAAACACATAGAAGTCGCAGCCCAGCGCCTGCACGTCGTGGCGGCCGTGCACCACGCCTTGGGCGCCGTCGACCACGGTCAGGGCGTCGTGCACCTTGGCCATGGCGAGCAGGGCGGGCAACGGTTGCCAGGCGCCGAGCACGTTGGACAGTTGACTGACCGCCAGCAGACGGGTGCGCGGGCCGATCAGGTGCACCGCTTGCGCGAGATCGATCAGGCCGTCGGCGTCCAGCGGCAGGATCACCAGCTTCAGGTCGCGGCGGCGGGCCAGCTGCTGCCACGGCAGCAGGTTGGCGTGATGTTCCAGGGCGCTGACGACAATCTCGTCGCCCGGAGAGAAAAGGTGTTCCAGGCCATAGGCCAGGAGATTCAGCGCGCTGGTGGCGCCGTGGGTGAAGATGATCTGCCCGCTGTCGCCGGCGTTGAGCCATTGCGCCACCTTCAGGCGGGTGTCTTCGAACGCCTGCGTGGCGTGGGCGCCGGGCAGGTGCTGCGCGCGGTGCACATTGGCGGCGCCGTTGGCGTAGTAATGCGCCAGCGCGTCGAGCAGGGCCTGGGGCTTTTGCGTGGTGGCGGCGTTGTCCAGATAGGTCTGGCCTTGCCGTTGCAGGGCGGCGATGGCCGGGAAATCGGCACGCCAGGGGGAGGGAATCATCATGTCGTTCGGCCTATGCACAAGACCTGTGGGAGCGGGCTTGCCCGCGCAGGCGTCCTTGAGGACGCCAAAGACTCCGCGGGCAAGCCCGCCCCCACAGGTTGGACGATGTGCCGCTTAGTTGTGGGCGTGCAGCGCTTCGTTCAGTTCGATGGCCGATTTGTGGGTCTTGCACTCCACGGCACCGGTTTCCGAGTTGCGGCGGAACAGCAGGTCGGTCTGGCCGGCCAGGTCACGGGCCTTGACCACCTTGACCAGCTGGTTGTTCTCGTCCAGCAGCGCGACCTTGGTGCCGGCGGTCACGTACAGGCCCGACTCGACGGTGTTGCGGTCGCCCAGCGGAATGCCGATGCCGGCGTTGGCGCCGATCAGGCAGCCTTCGCCGACCTTGATCACGATGTTGCCGCCGCCCGACAGGGTGCCCATGGTCGAGCAGCCGCCGCCCAGGTCCGAACCCTTGCCGACGAACACGCCGGCGGACACGCGGCCTTCGATCATGCCCGGGCCTTCGGTGCCGGCGTTGAAGTTGATGAAGCCTTCGTGCATCACGGTGGTGCCTTCGCCCACGTAGGCGCCCAGGCGCAGGCGGGCGGCGTCAGCGATGCGCACGCCGGCCGGCACCACGTAGTCGGTCATTTTCGGGAACTTGTCCACCGAGAACACTTCCAGCAGTTCGCCGCGCAGGCGGGCTTCGAGTTGCAGCTCGGCCAGTTCGCTCAGGTCGATGGCGCCCTGGCTGGTCCAGGCCACGTTCGGCAGCAGCGGGAAGATGCCGGCCAGGCTCACGCCGTGCGGTTTCACCAGGCGGTGGGACAGCAGGTGCAGCTTGAGGTAGGCCTCAGGGGTGGAGGTCAGCTGGGTGTCTTCGGCCAGCAGGGTGGCGACCAGCGGCTTGTGGCTTTCGGCCAGGCGGGTCAGCAGCTTGGCCTGCGCGGCGTCGACGCCTTTCACGGCTTCGGCCAGTTGCGCAGCCTGGGCGGTGGTGAAGGCGATGGCCTGGTTGCCTTCGCTGTAGCCCAGGATCGGCGCGACGGCGGCGACCAGCTCGGCCGACGGCTTGAGCAGCGGCTGGGCGTAGAACACTTCCAGCCAGGCGCCGTCACGGTTTTGGGTGCCGACGCCGAAGGCCAGGCTGAACAGGGAGTTGGACATGTGAATACCTCTTTCGAATGGGGACGGGCCGCTTACTTGAGCGCTGCCGCGTAGGTATCTGGCTTGAAGCCAATCAGGGTTCGGTCACCGAGATCGAGCACCGGGCGCTTGATCATCGAGGGTTGGGCGAGCATCAGTTCGATGGCCTTCGGCTGGTCGAGATCGGCTTTGCATTCGTCGTCGAGCTTGCGGAAGGTCGTGCCCGCGCGGTTCAGCACGGTTTGCCAGCCATGTTCGTCGCACCATTGGGTCAGGTGCTCACGGTCGATGCCGGCGGTCTTGTAGTCGTGGAAGTCGTAGCTGACAGCGTGTTCATCGAGCCAGGTGCGCGCCTTTTTCATGGTGTCGCAGGCTTTGATGCCGAAAAGGTGCAACGTTTTGCTTGAAACGGTCAAGGAATCGCCCCCTTTACAGGTGCTGGAGAAAAATGGTGTCGGATTATGCCATGACCGGACGGTATCGCGGCGGCCATGGTCGATTTACTCGCCGGAATCTTGATCGGGCCTGTGGGGCCGCTGTCTGGTTTGGCCAAGTGACGCCATCGCCGGCAGGCTGGCGCCCACAGAAGAACGGATCGAGGCTGTGCGACATAGGTGCAACGGTCATCCAGAGCCTATGCGGCTAATATGGCAGTTCATCGCTGTCGATCGCCTGAGACATCCGCTTTATGCAAACCGCCTATACCGTCCTGATCCTGCTGATGCTGGTCAGCGTCTCGCGCCTGGTCGGACGGGTCGTCCCCTTGCCGCTGCCCCTGGTGCAGATCGCCGCCGGGGCCCTGCTGGCCTGGCCGACGCTGGGGCTGCATGTCGCCCTCGACCCCGAACTGTTCCTGTTCCTGTTTTTGCCGCCGCTGCTGTTTTCCGATGGCTGGCGCATGCCCAAGCGCGAGTTTTGGCACTTGCGCGGCCCGATCCTGACGCTGGCGGTGGGGCTGGTGCTGTTCACCGTCGTCGGGGCGGGCTACTTCATTCACTGGCTGTTGCCGGGCATTCCCTTGCCGGTGGCCTTCGCCCTGGCGGCCGTGCTGTCGCCCACGGATGCGGTGGCGGTGTCCGCCATCTCCCAGAACCGCCTGCCGACCCCGTTGATGCACATCCTGCAGGGCGAGGCGCTGATGAACGACGCCTCGGGCCTGGTGACCTTCAAGTTCGCCCTGGTGGCGGCGGTGACCGGCGCCTTCTCATTGGCCAACGCCAGCCTGACGTTCGTGCTGGTGGCGGTGGGCGGCCTGCTGGTCGGCGTGGCGCTGAGCTGGCTGGTCGGCCGGCTGCGGGCGTGGATGATCGCCCGAGGCTGGGACGACCCGGCGACCCATGTGGTGTTCATGCTGCTGTTGCCGTTCGCCGCCTATGTGCTGGCCGAACGCCTGGGCGCCTCGGGGATCCTGTCGGCCGTCGCGGCCGGCATGATGCAGAGCTGGCTCGACCTGCTGCCGCGCCAGACCAGCACCCGGCTGCTCAACCGCAGCGTCTGGTCGCTGTTGGAGTTCGCCTTCAACGGCCTGATCTTCCTGCTGCTGGGCCTGCAGCTGCCGGACATCGTCAAGGCGGTGGTCAGCCATGAAACGTCGCTGTGGCCGGCCTTGTTCTACCGTGGCCTGGAGGTGCTGGCGATTTTCCTGGCGCTGGTGCTGCTGCGCTTCGTCTGGGTGCAGAGCATCTGGCGCCTGTCGGTGCTGCTGCGGCGCCTGCGCGGCAAGGGCGACC
This sequence comes from Pseudomonas sp. NPDC089534, assembly GCF_044749305.1. Lineage (NCBI taxonomy): Bacteria > Pseudomonadati > Pseudomonadota > Gammaproteobacteria > Pseudomonadales > Pseudomonadaceae > Pseudomonas > Pseudomonas sp. NPDC089534. Next base: position 29,410 of record NZ_JBIVHR010000033.1, read on the forward strand.
TGACGCAGGTGCCGACGGCGCGCTCCTGCTGGCTGCTGACGGTGGGCGGGGTGCGCGGGGCGGTGACGCTGGCGGGTGTGATGTCGGTGCCGATGCTGATGGGCGCGCAACTGTTCCCGGAGCGGGACTTGCTGATCTTCATCGCCGCGGGGGTGATTCTGCTGTCGCTGATCGCGGCCTGCATCGCGCTGCCGCTGCTGCTGCGGGGCATCGAGAAGAGCCCGGACGACAAGCGTCGCCAGGAAGTCCGCGAGGCCTGGCGCAAGACCGCCGAGGCGGCGATCCATGCGCTGGAGACCGAGGAGGCCAACCCGCAGGACGCCGCCCAGGCTGCCCTGGCGGCGGAACTCAAGGCGCGGATCATGTCCGAGTACCGGCATCAGTTGGAGGTGTTCAACGATTCGGCCGAAGCCCAGGCGCTGGCCTTCCAGATGGATCTGCTGGAGCGTCGCCTGCGCCTGAAGGCGCTGCGGGCGCAGCGCCTGGCCCTGTACGGCCTGAGTCGTCATCACCAGATCGGCGATGACGTGTTGCGGGAGGTACTGGCGGACCTTGACCTGAGCGAGGCGAACCTCGGACAGGTCAAGTGACCGGAAGGGCTGGCCAGCGCTGATCGTTCACCGGATTTTCCGGGGCTGCTTCGGATAAAGCTGTCTCATCATCTTCTTGTCCTTTTTGCTGATCTTCCGGTTGATCGGGTTTTCCCAATCACCCAGCGTCAGCGCATTCGCGACCGGGTGATGCATGATGGAGCGCCGGTCGTAGTCGGTGTAGATCGCTTCCAGCGTGTCGAAGGGCTCGAACAGGTTTACGTCGACCTGTTCGCGGGTCAGCGGATTCATCTCCCGGTTTGCGTAAAACTCATACACCTTGGGCTTGTCCCAGGGGATGTTGGCCTTGGGGTGCTGATGTTCGTGCATGGCCCCCAGCGCATGTCCGAACTCATGGGTCACGATGACATCGAAGTCCGGGTCCTGCGGGTCGACGCCAAGGCTCATGGTGGGCCAGTCGGGATGGATGAGCAGGGCGTCCGTGCCCAGCATCGAGCTGTTGCTGCCGGTTCTGGTGGCGATGCGGATGTCGCCTTGCGGGCCGTCGACGAAATCGAACTTCAGGTTGATGAACGGCAGCCAGCGGCTGGCGGCGGCGATGATTTTCCGTTTGCGGTCGGCATCGGGCGAATCCATGAAGGCGATCTTCAGGGTTCGGCCATTGGCCCAGAGTTTCGAATAGTTGATCAGCGAACGCTTGCGCCGACCGCCGTTGCTGCGTCCGGCATTGGCTGGGTTTTCGTTGATGGCCGTGCGGTAGGCGGCTTGATCGTCCGGCCATTGCAGGAGTTGGCAATCCATAAGTTGATTCATCTTTGGCTTCTTCCGTGAAGTCAGGGGTGTTTTGGGGGCAGAGCCTACGGCAGCGATCGTTAGTCTTCCGGTGTTTCCGGGTAGACTTTCATGGCCAGATACATGTCGCCAGAACTGAGTGTGAGGTTTTCCTTTACTTCAAGTTTTCCGTCGGTGAGTTCCTTGTTGATGTGGTAGTGCATGATTGAATCGCGGTCGTATTCGGTGCAGTAAAGCGTGGGCTCATTGATTGGATTGAAAAAGTTATCGTCGATTTCTTCTCGGGAAATGGAGAACCTGTAGCGGTTGTAGACTTTCTCCCTGTTCCAAGGGATGTGGGCATCAGGATGCAAATGTTCGTGCTCGAAGCCGAGCGCATGGCCGAACTCGTGAAGAACCGTTGCTTCGAATTTCGCGCTTTTGGGGTTTACGCCGATATACATTGTGGGGGTCCCATAGTCTTGGGTCAGCGCATCGGTGCCCACGGCCGAGGAGTTTCGTTGGGTCTTGGTCTTTATCCGGATGATCGCTTTTCTGGCGTCAGCAACGAACACGATGTTCAGATTGACCAATCTTGTCCACTTGTTGATGGCTTTCTGAAACGCCTTTTTTTCATCGCTTGAAATTTGGTCGAGGAATCCGACGCTCAAGGTCTGGAAGTTTCTCCAAAACTTCGACTTGAGCCCGACTGCCATCGAGCCATTGCCGCTGCTCGCGGCATTGTTCGGGTTTTCCTCAACGGCCAAACGGTACGAAAGTTCGTTGTCGGTCGGTCGAATAGTTAGGCATGGGATGTATTCGGACATTCTCAAATTCCTTTTGAGATTAAGTGGTCGAGAGGTTTTTAAAACTAGCGGCTGAAATGTAAGTTGTGGCGCGGCAACGCGTAAAGTTGTGAGTTATAAGTGGATATTGCCATGGGGAACCGACCTGTACGGCATTGCACCGTACAGGCGGACGAAACGGTTGCTTATTGTTTGCGGGTGATGAACGCGCGGATCCGTTCGGCGGCCTCAACGCATTCCGCCAGCGGTGCCACCAGCGCCATGCGCACGCGGCCCGCCCCCGGATTGACGCCGTCGACGTCGCGGGACAGGTACGAGCCCGGCACCACGGTCACGTGCTCCTGTTCGAACAGGTCGCGACAGAACGCCGCGTCGTCGCCGTTCACGTTCGGCCACAGGTAGAAGCTGCCGTCGGGGCGCTGCACGTCCATCACCGGGCCGAGGATCGCCAGCACGGCGTCGAACTTCTCGCGGTACAGCGCGCGGTTGGCGCGCACGTGCACTTCGTCGTTCCAGGCGGCGACGCTGGCCAGTTGGGTCTGCACCGGCATCGCGCAGCCGTGGTAGGTGCGGTACAGCAGGAAGCCCTTGAGGACGTCGGCATCGCCGGCGACGAAGCCCGAGCGCAGCCCCGGCAGGTTCGAGCGCTTGGACAGGCTGTGGAACACCACGCAGCGCTTGAAGTCCTTGCGGCCCAGTTCGGCGCAGGCGGTCAGCAGGCCCGGCGGCGGTGTCTGTTCGTCGAAGTACAGCTCGCTGTAGCACTCGTCGGCGGCGATCACGAAATCGTGCTCGTCGGCCAGGGCGATCAGCTTTTTGAGGGTGTCGAGGGGGATCAGCGCGCCGGTCGGGTTGCCCGGCGAGCACAGGAACAGGATCTGGCAGCGTTTCCAGATGTCCGGCGACACCGCGTCGAAGTCCGGGTTGAAGCCGTTTTCGTCGAGGCACGGCAGGTAGTGCGGCTTGGCCCCGGCCAGGAACGCCGCGCCTTCGTAGATCTGGTAGAACGGGTTCGGGCTGACCACCAGTGCGTCATCGCCGCGGTTGACCACGGTCTGGGTGAAGGCGAACAGTGCCTCACGCGTACCGTTGACCGGGAGCACGTTGCGCGCCGGATCGATCCAGCCGGCCGGCACGTTGAAGCGGCGTTCGCACCAGGCGGCGATGGCTTCGCGCAGGGCCGGGATGCCGAGGGTGGTCGGGTACACCGCCATCTGGTCCAGGTTGCTGGCCAGCGCCTCGGCGACAAAGCTGGGCGAGCGGTGTTTCGGCTCGCCGATCGACAGGGCGATCGGGCGCTTGTCCGGGGTCGGCGTGACGCTGCCGAGCAGGGCGCGGAGCTTTTCGAACGGGTAGGGCTGCAACTGGTTCAGGGCGTTGTTCATGGGGGCCTCGTGCTGTGTGGGAGCGGGTTTGTCCGCGAAGGCGGTCTGTCGGTGAGCCGTGCGTCGACAGGTACGCCGCTTTCGCGGGCGGGCCGCTCCCACAGGGGGAAGTTGTTGGGTCAGATGCTGATGCGCGACAGCTTGATGTCCGGTTCCTGGTTGACGCTCAGTTGCTCGACGATCGCATCCTGCAGGCGGCTGCACAGCAGCGGGTCGGACAACGGCTGGTTGTTGGCGTCGGTGATGAAGAACACGTCCTCCACCCGTTCGCCCAGGGTGGCGATCTTGGCGTTCTGCAGCGACAGGTCGAATTCGAGGAAGATGCCGCCGATCCGCGCCAGCAGGCCCGGGCGGTCCGGTGCCGTGAGTTCCAGCACCGTCACCGGACGCTGGGCGTCGTTGTGGATCGTCACCTGCGGCGCGAACGCAAAGTGCTTGAGCTGGCGCGGCACCCGGCGCTGGATGATCGTCGGGTAATCGTCGGGATTGCGCAGGGCTTCGGTCAGGCCGTCGCGGATCTGCTTGACCCGCAGCGGGTTGTCGCCGATCGAGTCGCCGTCGGTGTCGAGCACGATGTAGGTGTCGAGGGTGAACTGGCTGCTGGAGGTGATGACCCGGGCATCGTGGATGTTCAGGTTGAGCTGGTCCATCGCCGCCACGGTCACGGCGAAGAAGTCGTGCTGGTCCGGCGCGTAGATGAAGATCTGCGTGCCGCCCTCGAATTCGCGCTGGGTGGTCTCCTTGATCAGCACCAGCGGCCCGCCGTCGGCCGGCTGCTGGAGGATCGCGTCGCTGTGCCAGGCCACGTCGCCGGCGGTGTGGCGCAGGAAGTAGTCGTCGCCCAGTTGCGCCCACAGTTGCTCGACGTCGTCCGGGTCGGTGCCGCCGCGCACCAGGATGTCCAGCGCGGCGCTCTGGGTCTGGCGGATCTGCTCCTCGCGGTCCACCGGGTTTTCCAGGCCGCGGCGCAGCGCACGCTTGGTTTCGGTGTAGAGCTGGCGCAGCAGGCTGGCGCGCCAGGAGTTCCACAGGGTCGGGTTGGTGGCGTTGATGTCGGCCACGGTCAGCACATAGAGATAGTCGAGGCGGGTCTCGTCGCCGACGGTCTGGGCGAAATCGTGGATCACCTGCGGATCGGACAGGTCCTTGCGCTGGGCGGTGGTGGACATCACCAGGTGGTTCTGCACCAGCCACACGATCAGGCGGCTGTCCCAGACCGGCAGCTGATGCCGCTGGCAGAAAGCCTCGGCGTCCACCGCGCCGATCTCCGAATGGTCACCGTGACGGCCCTTGCCGATGTCGTGGTACAGGCCGGCCAGGTAGATCAGCTCGGGCTTGGGCAGCTTGCCCATGAGCTTGCTGGCCAGCGGGAATTTTTCCGACACCTGGGTGTACTGCAGTTTGCGCAGGTGCTTGATCAGGTTCAGCGTGTGGGCGTCCACCGTATAGATGTGGAACAGGTCGTGCTGCATCTGCCCGACGATGAAGCCGAACTCCGGCAGGTAGCGCCCGAGGATGCCGTAGCGGTTCATCCGGCGCAGGTTGCGGTGGATGCCGATCTTGCACTTGAACAGCTCGATGAACAGGCTGGTGTTGCGGATGTCGTTGCGGAAGTTGTCGTCGATCAGGTGCCGGTGCTCGCGCAGCAGGCGGATGGTGTCGGCGCGCACGCCCTTGATTTCCGGCTGCTGGGCCATCAGCACGAAGATCTCGAGCATGGCGAACGGGGTGCGGCGGAACACGTTTTCGCTGCGCGCCTCGATGTAGCCGTCGTGCAGCTGGAAGCGCGCGTTGATCGGCTGCGGCGGCGCCTCGTCCTCCGGCGCGAGGATCACTTCCTCGAAGTGCTGGATGATCAGGTCACTGAGCTGGGCGATGCTCATCACCACCCGGAAGTACTGCTGCATGAAGTTTTCGACGGCTTGCTTGGCGTCGTCGCCTTCGAAGCCCAGCAGCGTGGCGATCGAGCGCTGGTGGTCGAACAGCAGGCGGTCTTCGGCGCGGCCGGCCAGCATGTGCAGGGCATAGCGCACCTTCCAGAGAAACTCCTGCGAGGAGGCCAGCAGGGCGTTTTCGCTCTCCACCAGAAAGCCCTCGCCGGCCAGGGCCCGCAGGTTCAGGGTGCCGTACTGGCGGCGGGCGACCCAGAGGATCGTCTGGATGTCCCGCAGCCCGCCGGGCGAACCCTTGACGTTGGGCTCCAGGTTGTACTCGGTGTCGTTGTACTTGTGGTGGCGGGCCTTCTGCTCGGCGCGCTTGGCCAGGAAGAAGTCCTTGCTCGGCCACATGTGGGCGGTGCTGGTGACGTCCAGCATCCGCTGGCGCAGGCGCTCGGGGCCGCAGATGGTGCGGCTTTCCATCAGGTTGGTGACGACCGTGAGGTCGGCGCGGGCCTCTTCGGCGCATTCGTCCACCGAACGGACGCTCTGGCCGACTTCCAGGCCGATGTCCCACAGCAAGGTCAGGAAGCGCTCGATGGAATCGCGGAAGATTTCGTGGTCGGCGCTGTCCAGCAGGATCAGCAGATCGATGTCGGAATAGGGGTGCAGCTCACCGCGGCCGTAGCCGCCGACCGCCACCAGCGCGATGTCGGCGTCTTCGCTCCAGTTGAACTGCTCCCAGGCCTTCTGCAGGATGTTGTCGACGAACCAGGCGCGGTCTTCGATCAGCCGGCGGATGTCGCGGCCGTTGCGAAAGCGCGTGTCGAGCACTTCATGGGCCTGGCGGATGGCCTTCTTGAATGCCGCGATGGGACTCGCTTTCAGGGCCAGTTCAGCCTGGAACTGGCCGCGGTCGAAGAGTTCGGGATCCACCTGCGGCATCGATTGGCTTTCCTTCTATAGGCTGGGAGCGTTTTCTGGTTCAGGCCGATACGCGCGGGATCGTGTCGTCGCTGCGCAGGGTGAAGATCTCGTAGCCGGTTTCGGTGACCAGCAGGGTGTGTTCCCATTGGGCCGAGAGCTTGCGGTCCTTGGTGATGGCGGTCCAGCCGTCGCCCAGCACCTTGGTGTCGGCCTTGCCCTGGTTGATCATCGGCTCGATGGTGAAGGTCATGCCGGCCTGCAGTTCCATGCCGGTGCCGGCGCGGCCGTAGTGCAGGATCTGCGGCTCTTCGTGGAACACCTTGCCGATGCCGTGGCCGCAGAACTCGCGCACCACCGAGAAACCGTTCTTCTCCGCGTGCTTCTGGATGATCTCGCCGATGTCGCCGAGGCGGCAGCCTGGCTTGACGATCTCGATCGCCTTGTACATGCATTCCTGGGTGACCTGGGACAGGCGTTCGGCCCAGACCGGCACGGTGCCGACGTGGAACATGCGGCTGGTGTCGCCGTGGTAGCCGTCCTTGATCACCGTGACGTCGATGTTCAGGGTGTCGCCGTTCTTCAGCGGCTTGTCGTTGGGGATGCCGTGGCAGACCACATGGTTGATCGAGGTGCAGATCGACTTCGGGTAGCCCTTGTAGTTGAGCGGGGCGGGGATGGCCTGCTGCACATCGATGATGTAGTCGTGGCAGATCTGGTTCAGCTCATCGGTGGTGACGCCCGGCTTCACGTGCTCGGCGATCATTTCCAGCACGTCGGCGGCCAGTTTGCCGGCGACACGCATGCCAGCGATGTCCTCGGGGGTTTTGAGGTTGACGGTCATACAGGCTCTCTCTGCGCCCGGCGGCGCTTGCAGATACGGATAGGGTGGCAGGCGTTGGCTCTGCGACCCTGAAAATCGCGATTCTAACAGACGAAAGGCGCAAATCCGCGCCTGTCTGCGTTGCGTCCGTCTATACACTGCTGCGCAGGGCGCCTCAACCGGGGGGCTGTCCCCCATGTCCCTGATGCGAATGCAGATTCCGGGTTCCGTTTGCGCCCTCCCTGTGGTATAAAATGCGCCGCTTTCCGGGGATAGCCCCGAAAGCACTAACCCACACACGTGTCGACACGATGACCTGGGTGCCCTTGATCCTCGGATCGGCGGTTGGTCATTGGGATACGTGGAGGCCCAACCCGACTTATCAAGGAACTATCATGTCCCAAGTCAACATGCGCGATATGCTGAAGGCCGGTGTGCACTTCGGTCACCAAACCCGTTACTGGAACCCGAAAATGGGCAAGTACATTTTCGGCGCGCGCAACAAGATCCACATCATCAACCTTGAAAAAACCCTGCCGATGTTCAACGAAGCACTGACCTTCGTAGAGCGCCTGGCCCAGGGCAAAAACAAGATTCTGTTCGTCGGCACCAAGCGTTCCGCCGGCAAGATCGTCGCCGAGCAAGCAGCACGTTGCGGCTCGCCATACGTCGATCACCGCTGGTTGGGCGGCATGCTGACCAACTTCAAGACCATCCGTGCTTCCATCAAGCGTCTGCGTGACCTTGAAGTACAAGCCGAAGACGGCACCTTCGCCAAGCTGACCAAGAAGGAAGCGCTGATGCGCTCCCGTGACCTGGAGAAGCTGGATCGCTCCCTGGGCGGCATCAAGGACATGGGCGGTCTGCCGGACGCTCTGTTCGTGATCGACGTTGACCACGAGCGCATCGCGATCACCGAAGCCAACAAGCTGGGCATCCCGGTCATCGGCGTAGTCGATACCAACAGCAGCCCGGAAGGCGTTGACTACATCATCCCAGGCAACGACGACGCCATCCGCGCGATCGAGCTGTACATGGGTTCGATGGCTGACGCCGTTATCCGTGGTCGCAACAACGTTGCTGGCGGCACCGAAGTCTTCGTTGAAGAAGCTCCGGCAGCTGCAGCTGAGTAATTGACGCCCTGGCGTTGACTCAGTAAGCAAAAAGGGGGCTTGGCCCCCTTTTTGCCACCTCGAAAACCATTTGTCGGCGCCCGCTTGTGGCAGCGCTCGCCCTGTATCTGTAACGTGCAGCGGCTAAACAGGTGGTTCGGGAAGAATTGAACGCCCGTTCGATCGGGTGGAATGGTTGAAAACCTATCCAAGAGGAATTTGAAAATGGCAGCAATTACTGCAGCGTTGGTCAAAGAACTGCGCGAGCGTACCGGCGAAGGCATGATGGATTGCAAGAAGGCCCTGGAAAAGGCCGGCGGCGACATCGAGAAAGCCATTGATGACATGCGCGCTTCGGGCGCCATCAAGGCTGCCAAGAAAGCAGGCAACATCGCTGCTGAAGGCGCCATTGCCGTCAAGACCGACGGCAAATCCGCCGTTCTGCTGGAAGTGAACTCGCAGACCGACTTCCTGGCCCTGCAGGACGACTTCAAGAACTTCGTCGCCGAAAGCCTCGAAGAAGCCTTCGCCCAGAAGCTGACCGACGCCGCTCCGCTGATCGCATCGCGTGAAGCCGCCCGTGAAGCCCTGGTCGCCAAGTGCGGCGAAAACGTCAACATCCGTCGCCTGGCGCGCGTTGAAGGTGACGTTGTCGGTGCTTACCTGCACGGCAACAAGATCGGCGCGACCGTCGTCCTGAAAGGCGGCGACATCGAGCTGGCCAAGAACATCGCGATGCACGTTGCCGCTTCGAACCCTGAGTTCCTGCTGCCGTCGGAAGTGTCGGCCGAAGCCATCGAGCGCGAGAAGGGCGTCTTCCTGCAACTGAACGCCGACAAGATCGCCGGCAAGCCGGAAAACATCGTCGAGAACATGATCAAGGGTCGTATCTCGAAGTTCCTGGCCGAAGCCTCGCTGGTCGAGCAGGCTTTCGTCATGAACCCGGAAGTCAAGGTTGGCGAGCTGGCCAAGAAAGCCGGTGCCGAAATCGTTTCCTTCACCTACTTCAAAGTGGGCGAAGGCATCGAGAAGCCAGTCGACAACTTCGCTGAAGAAGTTGCCGCACAAGTGGCTGCCGCCAAGCAGTAAGACGGTTTTTCAACTGTCGCCCGAAAGAGGCTGCCCGCTCACGCGCGCAGCCTCTTTTCAGATACGGTCACCGATTTTTTAATTGGTTTCCGCTTGGAACTGACTTACAAAGCCATGTTCCGATGGCGCTGAAGCAGCGCCAAGCTAGAGTGAAGCGCCAGCTGCAAACAGCTCGCAAAGAATTTTTAAATACGCCGCAGGAGAGATTCGCAATGGCTCAGCAGGGCAGTGGTTATCAGGCTCGCTATAAACGCATTCTACTCAAGCTCAGCGGCGAGGCCCTGATGGGCTCGGAAGAGTTCGGGATCGACCCGAAAGTGCTGGACCGCATGGCGCTGGAAGTCGGCCAGCTGGTCGGCATCGGTGTCCAGGTCGGCCTGGTGATCGGCGGCGGCAACCTGTTCCGCGGCGAAGCCCTGAGCAAGGCCGGCATGGACCGGGTCACGGGCGACCACATGGGCATGCTGGCCACTGTGATGAACGCCTTGGCCATGCGCGACGCGCTGGAACGTGCCAATATCTCGGCCATCGTGATGTCCGCCATTTCCATGGTTGGCGTGACCGATCACTATGATCGCCGCAAGGCCATGCGCCACCTGAACTCCAAGGATGTAGTGATTTTCGCGGCCGGCACCGGCAATCCGTTCTTCACCACGGATTCGGCAGCCTGCCTGCGTGCCATCGAGATCGATGCCGACGTCGTGCTCAAGGCGACCAAGGTCGATGGCGTCTACACCGCCGATCCGTTCAAGGACCCGCATGCCGAGAAGTTCGATCATCTGACCTACGATGAAGTCCTGGATCGCAAGCTGGGCGTGATGGATCTGACGGCCATTTGCCTGTGCCGCGACCACAAGATGCCGCTGCGCGTATTTAACATGAACAAGCCCGGCGCCCTGCTGAACATCGTGCACGGCGGCGCTGAAGGAACCCTGATCGAGGAAGTTCAACAATGATCAACGAAATCAAGAAAGACGCTCAGGCGCGCATGGAAAAGTCGATCGAATCGCTGGTTCATGCCTTCGGCCAGATTCGCACCGGCAAGGCCCACCCGAGCATCCTGGGCAGCGTGATGGTGCCTTACTACGGCGTTGACACGCCGTTGACCGGTGTCGCCAACGTGACCGTCAAGGACTCCCAGACCCTGCAGGTCGTGGCGTTCGAGCGCAATATGCTGGGCGCGATCGACAAGGCCATCGGCAGCGCCGGCCTGAACCTCAACCCGACTAACCTGGGTGAGCTGCTGCTGATCAGCATGCCTCCGCTGACCGAAGAGACCCGCAAGGGCTTCACCAAGCAGGCGCGTGCCGCCGCCGAGGACGCCCGCGTCGCTGTGCGCAACATCCGTCGCGATGCCATGGAGAAGCTGAAGAAGCTGTCCAAGGGCAAAGAGATCAGCGAGGATGAAGAGCGTCGTGCAAGTGCCGAAATCGATAAGCTGATCAAGGATTTCGAAGGTCGGATCACCAAGGCTACAGACGAAAAAGAAAAAGACCTGATGGCCGTATAAGGGTCGAGCTTTAAATGGACAAGACCAAGCAGACTGCGCCGTCCGCGGTGCCGCGCCATGTCGCGATCATCATGGATGGCAACAACCGCTGGGCCAAGAAGCGCTTCATGCCCGGAGTCGCCGGGCACAAGGCGGGCGTGGATGCTGTGCGGGCGGTGATCGAGGTGTGCGCCGAGGCCAAGGTCGAGGTGCTGACCCTGTTTGCCTTCTCCAGCGAGAACTGGCAGCGTCCGGCCGATGAGGTCAGCGCCTTGATGGACCTGTTCTTCAAGGCGTTGCGTCGCGAGGCCAAGCGCCTCAACGACAACAACATCAGCCTGCGGATCATCGGCGACCGTTCACGTTTCCATCCTGAACTGCAGGCCGCGATGCGCGAAGCCGAAGCGATGACCGCCGGCGCCAACCGCTTCGTCCTGCAGATCGCCGCCAACTACGGCGGCCAATGGGACATCGCGCAGGCTGCGCAGCGTCTTGCCCGCGAGGTTCAGGCCGGGCACCTGCGGCCGGACGACATCACTCCGGACCTGCTGCAGACCTGCCTGGCCACCGGCGACCTGCCGCTGCCCGACCTGTGCATCCGCACCGGCGGCGAGCACCGCATCAGCAATTTCCTGCTCTGGCAGTTGGCCTACGCCGAACTGTACTTCTCCGACCTGTTCTGGCCGGACTTCAAACACGACGCCATGCGCAGCGCGCTGGCCGATTTCGCTTCGCGTCAACGTCGTTTCGGTAAAACGAGCGAACAGGTCGAAGCCGGGGCTCGCGTTTAATGCTTAAACAACGAATCATCACCGCACTGATCCTGTTGCCGATCGCATTGGGCGGTTTTTTCCTGCTCGAAGGTTCCGGTTTCGCCTTGTTCATCGGCCTGGTCGTGAGCCTGGGGGCCTGGGAGTGGGCGCGTCTGGCAGGCTTCAATGCGCAGTCGTTCCGCGTGGGCTACGCCGCCGTGGTCGCGTTGATGCTGTTCGTCATGCATCTCCTGCCCGGGCTTGCCCCTTGGGTGCTCGGCGCTTCGGTGCTGTGGTGGGCGGTGGCGACCTATCTGGTGCTGACCTATCCGCGCTCCAGCGGCCATTGGTCCAGCGCGGCCTGCAAGCTGGCGATCGGGCTGTTGATCCTGTTGCCGGCCTGGCAGGGGCTGGTGCAGATCAAGCAGTATCCGCTGGGCAACTGGCTGATCATGGCGGTGATGGTGCTGGTCTGGGGCGCCGATATCGGTGCCTACTTCTCCGGTCGGGCCTTCGGCAAGCGCAAGCTGGCGCCGCAGGTCAGCCCCGGCAAGAGCTGGGAAGGCGTCTATGGCGGCCTGGCCTTGAGCCTGGTGATCACCGTGCTGGTCGCCTTTGTGCGCGACTGGACAGTGGCGCAGTTGTTCAAGGGCCTGATCGGGGCCGCTGTGATCGTGTTCGTATCGGTGGTGGGCGACCTCACGGAAAGCATGTTCAAGCGTCAGTCCGGCATCAAGGACAGCAGCAACCTGCTGCCGGGGCATGGCGGTGTGCTGGATCGCATCGACAGTCTGACGGCGGCGATCCCGCTGTTCGCCGTCATGCTGTGGATGGCTGCGCCGTGAGCCGTCCGCAACAGATCACCGTCCTGGGGGCGACCGGTTCCATTGGCCTGAGCACCCTGGACGTCATCGCGCGACATCCCGACCGCTATCGGGCGTTCGCCCTGAGCGGTTTCACCCGGCTGAACGAGCTGCTCGCCCTCTGCGTGCGCCATGTGCCGCAGTTCGCGGTCGTGCCTCAGGCAGAGTCTGCGCGGCGCCTGCAGGATGACCTGCGCGCCGCCGGCCTGCCGACCCGCGTGCTGGTGGGGGAGGAGGGGTTGTGCCAGGTGGCTGCCGCCCCTGAAGTGGACGCCGTGATGGCGGCCATCGTCGGCGCCGCCGGGCTGCGCCCGACCCTTGCGGCCGTCGAGGCGGGCAAGAAAATCCTGTTGGCCAACAAGGAGGCGCTGGTGATGTCCGGCGCCCTGTTCATGCAGGCCGTGCGCAAGAGCGGTTCGGTGCTGTTGCCGATCGACAGCGAGCACAATGCGATCTTCCAGTGCATGCCGCAGGATTTCTCCCGTGGATTAAGCAATGTCGGTGTGCGTCGGATTCTTCTGACGGCCTCTGGCGGCCCTTTCCGGCAGACGCCGCTGGCCGATCTGGCGCATGTTACGCCCGAGCAGGCATGTGCCCATCCGAACTGGTCCATGGGGCGCAAGATTTCGGTGGATTCGGCCAGCATGATGAACAAGGGGCTGGAACTGATCGAAGCCTGCTGGCTGTTCGATGCCCGGCCTTCGCAGGTCGAGGTGGTCATCCATCCGCAGAGCGTGATCCACTCGCTGGTCGATTATGTGGACGGTTCCGTGTTGGCGCAGTTGGGCAACCCTGACATGCGCACGCCGATCGCCAACGCATTGGCATGGCCTGAGCGAATCGATTCGGGAGTGGCCCCGCTGGATCTGTTCGCGGTGGCGCGTCTGGACTTCGAGGCGCCGGACGAGCAGCGATTCCCTTGTCTGCGCTTGGCGCGCCAGGCGGCGGAGGCGGGCGACAGCGCGCCGGCGATGCTGAATGCGGCCAACGAGGTAGCGGTTGCGGCGTTTCTCGACGGACGGGTTCGCTACCAGGAAATCGCGAGTATCATCGAGGAAGTGTTGAATCTTCAGCCCGTGGTGGCGCTGGATGAGCTGGACGCGGTGTTCACGGCGGACGCAACGGCGCGGATCCTGGCCGAACAATGGCTGAGCCGTCACGGTCGTTAGGGCTGCAATAAACAGCTTCACGCGGCACTGGACAGGAATGCGGAGAAAGTAGATGAGCGCGCTCTATATGATTGCCGGCACCCTGATCGCTCTGGGTGTGTTGGTCACCTTTCACGAGTTCGGCCACTTTTGGGTGGCGCGCCGTTGCGGCGTCAAGGTGCTGCGCTTTTCCGTAGGCTTCGGCATGCCCCTGCTGCGCTGGCATGACAGGCACGGCACGGAGTTCGTGGTGGCCGCCATCCCGCTGGGCGGCTACGTCAAGATGCTCGATGAGCGCGAAGGCGAAGTGCCGGTCGATCAACTGCACCAGTCATTCAACCGCAAGACCGTTCGTCAGCGAATTGCCATCGTTGCTGCCGGCCCTGTCGCCAATTTCCTTCTTGCCCTGGTGTTCTTCTGGGTGCTGGCTATGCTCGGCAGCGAGCAGGTGCGCCCGGTCATCGGCGCGGTCGAGTCCGGCAGCATGGCGGCCAAGGCCGGCCTGAGTCCCGGCCAGGAAATCATCGCCATCGACGGCGAGCCGACGTCCGGTTGGGCGGCGGTCAATCTGCAACTGGTGCGTCGCCTGGGCGAGAGCGGTTCCCTGCAGGTGCTGGTGCGCGAGCAGGGCTCCACGGCGGACTCGCCTCGTGAGTTGGCCCTGGACCATTGGCTCAAGGGCGCGGACGAACCTGACCCGATCCGCTCGCTGGGCATCCGTCCGTGGCGCCCGGCGCTGCCGCCGGTGCTTGCCGAACTCGATCCGAAAGGCCCGGCCCAGGCGGCGGGGCTGAAGACCGGCGACCGCCTGTTGGCGCTCGATGGCCAGGCGCTGGACGACTGGCAGCAGGTGGTCGACACCGTCCGTACGCGTCCTGACGCCAAAGTCCTGCTGCGCATCGAGCGCGACGGTGCTCAGCTCGATGTTCCGGTCACGCTGGCGGCCCGGGGCGAAAGCAAGTCGCCGAGCGGCTATCTGGGGGCGGGGGTGAAAGCGGTCGATTGGCCGCCGGAAATGATCCGCGAGGTCAGTTTCGGGCCGTTGGCGGCGATCGGCGAGGGTGCCCGCCGCACTTGGGCCATGAGTGTCCTGACCCTGGATTCCCTGAAGAAAATGCTCTTCGGCGAGCTCTCGGTAAAAAACTTGAGCGGACCGATAACCATTGCTAAAGTGGCGGGCGCTTCTGCCCAGTCGGGCGTTGCCGATTTCCTGAATTTCCTTGCTTATCTGAGTATTAGCCTGGGTGTTCTGAATTTGCTGCCCATTCCTGTACTGGATGGGGGGCATCTGTTGTTTTATCTGATCGAGTGGGCGCGTGGTCGCCCCTTGTCGGAGCGGGTACAAGGTTGGGGGATACAGATCGGTATCAGTTTGGTGGTTGGAGTGATGCTGCTCGCTCTGGTCAACGATCTGGGTCGTCTGTAACGCTTCGTTGAATTGCGAATCTGCCGCATTTTGCGGCAGTTTCTTTATTGCCAGTTGGAATAAGAAAGGACTTCATGAAACGTCTGCTGCTAACTGCGGTTCTCACCGTATTGATGATCGCCGAAGTTCACGCCGAGTCCTTCACTATCTCTGATATCCGGGTCAACGGCCTCCAGCGGGTTTCCGCAGGCAGCGTCTTTGGCGCGTTGCCGTTGAACGTCGGCGATCAGGCGGACGACCGCCGCCTGGTGGAGTCCACTCGTGCGCTGTTCAAAACCGGTTTCTTTCAAGATATCCAGCTGGGCCGCGAAGGCAACGTACTGGTGATCACGGTCGTCGAGCGTCCGTCCGTCGCCAGCATCGAGATCGAAGGCAACAAGGCGATCTCCACCGAAGACCTGATGAAAGGCCTCAAGCAGTCCGGCCTGGCCGAAGGCGAGATCTTCCAGCGCGCCACCCTCGAAGGCGTGCGCAACGAGCTGCAGCGTCAGTATGTCGCCCAGGGCCGCTACTCCGCGACCGTCGACACCGAAGTGGTGTCGCAGCCGCGCAACCGCGTCGGCCTGAAAGTGAAGATCAACGAAGGCACCGTGGCGGCCATCCAGCACATCAACGTGGTCGGCAACACCGTTTTCCCCGAGGAAGACCTGGTCGACCTGTTCGAGCTGAAAACCACCAACTGGCTGTCCTTCTTCAAGAACGACGACAAGTACGCCCGCGAAAAGCTCTCCGGTGACCTGGAGCGCCTGCGTTCCTACTACCTGGACCGCGGCTACATCAACATGGACATCGCTTCGACCCAGGTGTCCATCACCCCGGACAAGAAGCACGTCTACATCACCGTCAACGTGACGGAAGGCGAGAAGTACACCGTTCGCGACGTCAAGCTGAGCGGCGACCTGAAAGTGCCTGAAGACCAGGTCAAGTCCCTGCTGCTGGTGCAGAAGGGCCAGGTGTTCTCGCGCAAGCTGATGACCACCACTTCCGAGCTGATCACCCGTCGTCTGGGCAACGAAGGCTATACCTTCGCCAACGTCAACGGCGTGCCTCAGCCGCATGACGACGATCACACCGTCGATATCCTGTTTGCTGTCGATCCGGGCAAGCGCGCCTACGTCAACCGCATCAACTTCCGTGGCAACACCAAGTCCGAGGACGAAGTGCTGCGCCGTGAAATGCGTCAGATGGAAGGCGGCTGGGCTTCGACCTACCTGATCGACCAGTCCAAGACCCGTCTGGAGCGTCTGGGCTTCTTCAAGGAAGTCAATGTCGAGACACCGGCCGTGCCGGGCGTCGACGACCAGGTGGACGTGAACTACAGCGTCGAGGAGCAGGCCTCCGGTTCGATCACCGCCAGCGTGGGCTTCGCCCAGAGCGCCGGCCTGATCCTGGGCGGTTCCATCACCCAGAACAACTTCCTCGGTACCGGTAACCGCGTCAGCGTGGGCCTGACCCGCAGCGAATACCAGAGCCGCTACAACTTCGGCTACGTCGATCCCTACTGGACCGCCGACGGCGTGAGCCTGGGCTACAACGCCTTCTACCGCACCACCGACTACAAAGACCTCGACGTCGATGTGGCGAGCTATGCGGTGGACAGCCTGGGTGCCGGCGTGAACGTCGGCTACCCGATCAGCGAGACTTCGCGCCTGACCTTCGGCCTGTCTGCCCAGCAGGACAAGATCAAGACCGGCACCTACACCGTTGACGAGATCTTCGACTTCGTCAACAAGGAAGGCGACAACTACCTGAACTTCAAGGCGTCGGCCGGCTGGTCCGAGTCGACCCTGAACAAAGGCGTGCTGCCGACCCGCGGCCGTTCCCAGAGCGTGACGCTGGAAACCACGATTCCGGGCAGCGACCTGTCGTTCTACAAGCTTGATTACCGCGGCCAGCTGTTCGCGCCGTTGACCGAAAACTACACCCTGCGCCTGCACACCGAACTGGGCTATGGCGACGGTTACGGCTCCACCGACGGCTTGCCGTTCTATGAAAACTACTATGCTGGTGGTTTCAACTCGGTTCGCGGCTTCAAGGACAGCACCCTCGGTCCCCGCAGTACCCCGAGCAAGGGCACCAACCCGGGCACGTTGCGCGATCCGGATCAGGATCCGCTGCCGTTCGGCGGCAACGTCCTGATTCAGGGCGGTGTCGAGGTTCTGTTCCCGCTGCCGTTCATCAAGGATCAGCGCTCCCTGCGTACTTCGGTATTCTGGGACGTCGGTAACGTGTTTGACTCCAAGTGCAAAGATGCTGTGAACGCTGACGGTTCGAAGTCCGATACGCAGTGCAACGACATCAGCCTGAGCAACATGGCCAGTTCCGTCGGTGTCGGCGTGACCTGGGTGACCGCACTGGGCCCGTTGAGCTTCGCGTTGGCCACACCGATCAAGAAACCGGATAACGCTGAAACCCAAGTGTTCCAATTCTCCCTCGGCCAGACGTTCTAAGCGTCTGACCCAAGATAACGACAATGGATTTTGTAGGAGTGCATCGTGCGTAAGTTGACTCAATTGGTTCTCCTGGCCTCCGTACTGGTGGCAGGCCCGGCATTTGCCGACATGAAGATCGCCGTCCTGAACTATCAGATGGCCCTGCTCGAATCCGATGCGGCCAAGAAGTACGCCGTGGACGCCGAGAAGAAGTTCGGCCCTCAGCTGACCAAGCTCAAGACCCTGGAAAGCAGCGCCAAGGGCATCCAGGATCGTCTGATGGCCGGTGGCGACAAGATGCAGCAGGGCGAGCGTGAGCGTCTGGAGCTCGAATTCAAGCAGAAGGCCCGTGACTTCCAGTTCCAGTCCAAGGAACTGAACGAAGCCAAGGCCGTCGCTGACCGCGAAATGCTCAAGCAGCTGAAGCCGAAGCTGGACAGCGCTGTGGAAGAAGTCATCAAGAAAGGTGGTTTTGACCTGGTGTTCGAGCGTGGCGCAGTCATCGATGTCAAACCTCAGTACGACATCACGCGCCAGGTCATCGAGCGCATGAACCAGCTGAAGTAACCCATGACCGTGACCATCAAGCTCGGCCAACTGGCCGAGTTCCTCGGCGCCACCCTGCGTGGCGACCCGGAGAAGCAAATCACTGGGCTGGCCACCTTGCAGGAGGCCGGCCCAGCTCAATTGAGCTTCCTGGCCAATCCCCAATACCGCAAGTACCTCGCAGGCTCGCAGGCCGCAGCGCTGCTGCTCAAGGCCGCGGACGCCGAAGCGTTCGCCGGCGATGCGCTGGTGGTGCCGGATCCGTACCTGGCCTATGCCCGCCTGTCCCACCTGTTCGACCCGAAACCGAAAGCCGCCGCCGGGATCCATCCGACGGCCGTGATCGCGGCGGACGCGGTGGTTGACGCCACCGCCAGCATCGGCCCCTTTGTGGTGATCGAGGCAGGTGCCCGGATCGGCGCCGGCGTGACGCTCGGTGCCCATTGCGTGGTCGGCGCCCGCAGCGAGATCGGCGAGGGCGGCTGGCTCGCCCCGCGGGTGACGCTGTACCACGATGTGCGCATCGGCAAGCGGGTGGTGATCCAGTCCGGCGCGGTGCTCGGCGGTGAGGGCTTCGGCTTCGCCAACGAGAAGGGCGTCTGGCAGAAGATTGCCCAGATCGGCGGCGTCACCGTCGGCGACGATGTGGAGATCGGCGTGAACACCGCCATCGACCGCGGCGCCCTCGCCGACACCGTGATCGGCAACGGCGTCAAGCTCGACAACCAGATCCAGATCGCCCACAACGTCCAGGTCGGTGACCACACCGCCATGGCCGCCTGCGTCGGCATCTCCGGCAGCACCAAGATCGGCAAGCACTGCATGCTGGCCGGCGGCGTCGGCCTGGTCGGGCACATCGATATCTGCGACAACGTTTTCCTGACCGGCATGACCATGGTCACCCACTCGATCACCGAGCCGGGTGCCTACTCGTCCGGCACAGCCATGCAGCCGGCGGCCGAATGGCGCAAGAGCGCGGCCCGCATCCGTCAGCTCGATGACCTTGCGCGACGCTTGAAACAGCTGGAGAAGCGCGTGGGGGAAGTGACCCCTGACGGCAATGCTTCATCAGATGGCTGATACCATTTCCATATCAAGTGCATGCAGCCCCAGGCTGCCTGCCTGATTTGCTAGAGGCGTGCGCCTCAGTCGCACTCCCAATCTTTACATAGGCTTCCCCCCGAAATGATGGACATCAACGAGATTCGCGAATACCTGCCTCACCGTTACCCGTTCCTGCTGGTGGACCGGGTGGTGGATCTGGACACCGAAGGCAAGCGCATTCGCGCCTACAAGAATGTCAGCATCAACGAGCCGTTCTTCAATGGCCACTTCCCGGCGCACCCGATCATGCCGGGCGTGCTGATCATCGAAGCGATGGCCCAGGCTGCCGGGATCCTCGGTTTCAAGATGCTGGACGTGAAACCGGCCGACGGCACCCTCTACTACTTCGTCGGCTCCGACAAGCTGCGCTTCCGTCAGCCTGTGCTGCCGGGCGACCAGTTGATCCTCGAAGCCAAGTTCATCAGCTGCAAGCGCCAGATCTGGAAGTTCGACTGCCAGGCTTCGGTCGACGGCAAGCCGGTCTGCTCCGCGGAAATCATCTGCGCGGAACGCAAGCTATGAGTTTGATTGACCCTCGCGCAATCATCGATCCGACAGCCGTCCTGGCTGAAGGGGTCGAGGTCGGCCCTTGGTCGATCGTCGGCGCAGGTGTGGAAATCGGCGAGGGTACAGTGATCGGGCCGCACGTTGTGCTCAAGGGCCCGACCCGCATCGGCAAGCACAACCGCATCTACCAGTTTTCTTCGGTAGGCGAGGACACGCCGGACCTCAAGTACAAGGGTGAGGACACCCGCCTGGTGATCGGTGACCACAACGTCATCCGCGAAGGCGTGACGATTCACCGCGGCACCGTGCAGGACCGCTCGGAAACCACGCTGGGCGACCACAACCTGATCATGGCCTATGCCCACATCGGCCACGACAGCGTGATCGGCAACCATTGCATCCTGGTCAACAACACCGCGTTGGCCGGCCATGTCCACGTCGACGACTGGGCGATCCTGTCCGGCTTCACGCTGGTGCACCAGTATTGCCACATCGGCGCGCACAGCTTTTCCGGCATGGGCACCGCGATCGGCAAGGACGTTCCGGCGTTCGTCACCGTGTTCGGCAACCCGGCCGAGGCGCGCAGCATGAACTTCGAGGGCATGCGTCGCCGCGGCTTCAGCGAAGACTCCATCCACGCCCTGCGCCGCGCCTACAAGACGGTGTACCGCCAGGGGCTGACGGTGGAGCAGGCGCTGGCCGAACTGGCCGAGCCCGCGACCCAGTTCCCGGAAGTCGCGCTGTTCCGTGACTCCATCCAGTCTTCGAACCGCGGCATCACCCGCTGATCATGGCCAATCTGCGTATTGCGCTGGTGGCGGGCGAGGCTTCCGGCGACATTCTGGGCGCCGGTCTGATGCGCGCCCTCAAGGCGCGGCATCCGACGGCCGAGTTCATCGGCGTCGGCGGACCGCTGATGCAGGCCGAAGGGCTGACCTCCGACTTCCCCATGGAGCGCCTGTCGGTCATGGGGCTGGTGGAGGTGCTCGGCCGGTTGCGCGAGCTGCTCAAGCGGCGCAAGCACCTGATCGAATCTCTGATCGAGCGCAAGCCGGACGTCTTCATCGGCATCGACGCGCCGGACTTCAACCTCAACATCGAACTCAAGCTGCGTCAGGCCGGGATCAAGACCGTGCATTACGTCAGCCCGTCGGTGTGGGCATGGCGGCAGAAGCGCGTGCTGAAGATCCGCGAAGGCTGCGACCTGATGCTCACGCTGTTCCCGTTCGAAGCGAAATTCTACGAAGAGAAGGGCGTGCCGGTGCGGTTCGTCGGCCACTCGCTGGCCGACGCCATTCCGCTGCAGGCCGACCGTGCGGCCGCGCGGGCCGAACTGGGGTTGCCGGACGGGCCGCTGGTCGCGCTGATGCCGGGCAGCCGAGGTGGCGAGGTCGGACGCCTCGGCGCACTGTTCCTCGACACCGCCCAGCGTCTGCGGGCCCTGCGTCCCGGCGTGCGTTTCGTCCTGCCCTGCGCCAGCCCCGAGCGGCGGGTGCAGCTCGAAGCGCTGCTGGCCGGCCGTGACCTGCCGGTGACCCTGCTCGACGGCAAGTCCCACCTGGCCCTCGCCGCCTGCGACGCAGTCCTGATCGCCTCCGGCACGGCTACGCTGGAAGCGCTGCTGTACAAGCGGCCGATGGTGGTCGCCTACCGTCTGGCGCCGCTGACGTTCTGGATCCTCAAGCGCATGGTCAAGAGCCCTTACGTGTCCTTGCCGAACCTGCTGGCCCAGCGCCTTCTGGTGCCTGAGCTGCTGCAGGACGACGCGACGGTCGAGGCCCTGGCCCAGACGCTGTCGCCGCTGATCGACGGCGGCGAGGAGCAGACCCGCGGCTTCGACGAGATCCACCGCACCCTGCGCCTGGATGCCTCCAACCAGGCCGCCGACGCGGTGCTGAACCTGATCGGTCAATCACGATGAGCAAGACAAGCATGCAGATGGGCCTGGATTTCACCCTGGTCGCCGAGGTCGAGGAACTGGTGGCCGGTGTCGACGAGGTCGGTCGCGGCCCCTTGTGCGGCGCGGTGGTGACGGCGGCGGTGATCCTCGATCCGAACCGGCCGATCCTGGGCCTGAACGATTCGAAGAAACTCACCGAAGCCAAGCGCGAGAAGCTGTTCGACGAAATCAAGGAAAAGGCCCTGAGCTGGTGCATCGCCCGGGCCGAGGTCGAAGAGATCGACGAGCTGAACATCCTCCACGCCACCATGCTGGCCATGCAGCGGGCCGTCGCCGGCCTGCACATCCAGCCGAAGCTGGCGATGATCGACGGCAACCGTTGCCCGAAGCTGCCGATGCGTGCCGAGGCCGTGGTCAAGGGTGACAGCAAGGTGCCGGCCATCGCGGCGGCTTCGATCCTGGCCAAGGTCAGCCGCGACCGCGAGATGGCGGCGTTCGAGCTGACTTACCCAGGCTACGGCATCGGCGGGCACAAGGGTTATCCGACGCCCGTTCATCTGGAAGCGTTGGCGCGCCTGGGGCCGACGCCGATCCATCGGCGCTCGTTCGCGCCGGTGCGTCAGGCCTACGAGGCGCTGGAAGGCCTGGCGCCGGTTTAGGCCCATGGCTGATGTTTTGTTCGGGGCCCGGTACAATCCGGGCCTTGTTGTTTCCATGTAACTGGACAGGATCACTATGCCGGCTTCATTCGTTCATCTACGCCTGCACACTGAATACTCCCTGGTCGACGGGCTGGTGCGGATCAAGCCGCTGGTCAAGGCCCTCACCGGCATGAACATGCCGGCCGTCGCGGTGACCGACCAGAACAACATGTGTTCCCTGGTCAAGTTCTACAAGGCCGCCATGGGCGCCGGGATCAAGCCGATCTGCGGGGCCGACCTGTGGCTGTCGAACAAGGATCCGGACGCCCCCCTGAGCCGGATCAGCCTGCTGGCGATGGACGCGCTGGGCTACCGCAACCTCACCGAGCTGATCTCCCGCGGGTTCATCGACGGCCAGCGCAACGGGATGATCATCATCGAGCGCCAATGGGTGGTCGAGGCCAGCGAAGGGCTGATCATGCTGTCGGCGGCGAAGGAGGGCGAGATCGGCATGGCCCTGATCGCCGGCAACCCGGCCGAGGCCGAGGCGCTGACCCGCGAATGGATGTCGGTGTTTCCCGACCGCTTCTACCTGGAGATCCAGCGCACCAACCGCGTCAACGACGAAGAGCAGCTGCACGGTGCGGTGGCCCTGGCCGACAAGCTCGGCGCGCCGCTGGTGGCGACCAACGATGTGCGCTTCATCAAGCCGGAAGACTTCGAGGCCCACGAGACCCGCGTCTGCATCGGTGAGGGCCGGGCCCTCGACGACCCGCGCCGTTCGAAGAACTACAGCGACCAGCAGTACCTCAAAAGCGCCGAGGAAATGGCCGAGCTGTTCAGCGACCTGCCCGACGCGCTGGAAAACACCGTCGAGATCGCCAAGCGCTGCAACATCGACGTGAAGCTGGGCAAGCACTTCCTGCCCGACTATCCGATCCCCGATGGCATGACCATCGACGAGTATTTCCGCAAGGTCTCGTTCGATGGGCTGGAGGAGCGCCTGGCGGTTTTGCTGCCCAAGGACACCACCGAAGACTACGACGCCAAGCGCCAGGTGTATGTCGACCGGCTGAATTTCGAGCTGGACATCATCATCCAGATGGGATTCCCCGGCTACTTCCTGATCGTTATGGACTTCATCCAGTGGGCCAAGAGCAACGGCGTGCCGGTCGGTCCCGGACGGGGATCGGGTGCCGGATCGCTGGTGGCCTACGTGCAGAAGATCACCGACCTCGACCCGCTGGAATACGACCTGCTGTTCGAACGTTTCCTCAACCCGGAACGGGTCTCCATGCCCGACTTCGACGTCGACTTCTGCATGGACGGCCGTGACCGGGTGATCGACTACGTGGCCGACAAGTACGGCCGCAACGCGGTGAGCCAGATCATCACCTTCGGCTCCATGGCCGCCAAGGCGGTGGTGCGCGACGTGGCGCGGGCCCAGGGCAAGTCGTTCGGCCTGGCGGACCGCCTGTCGAAGATGATTCCGTTCGAGGTCGGCATGACCCTCGAAAAGGCCTACGAGCAGGAAGAGATCCTGCGCGACTTCCTCAAGGTCGACGAGGAGGCCCAGGAAATCTGGGACATGGCCCTCAAGCTCGAAGGCGTGACCCGCGGCACGGGCAAGCACGCCGGCGGCGTGGTGATCGCGCCCACCAAGCTGACCGACTTCTCGCCGATCGCCTGCGATGAAGAGGGCGGCGGCCTGGTCACCCAGTTCGACAAGGACGACGTGGAAGCCGCAGGTCTGGTGAAGTTCGACTTCCTCGGCCTGCGGACCCTGACGATCATCGACTGGGCGCTCAAGACCATCAACCGCGACCGCGCCAAGACCAACGAGGCGCCGCTGGACATCGCGTTCATCCCGCTCGACGACAAGCCGACCTACAGCCTGCTGCAGAAGGCCGAAACCACGGCGGTGTTCCAGCTCGAATCCCGCGGCATGAAGGAGCTGATCAAGAAGCTCAAGCCCGACTGCCTCGAAGACCTCATCGCACTGGTGGCGCTGTTCCGTCCGGGCCCTTTGCAATCGGGCATGGTGGACGACTTCATCAACCGCAAGCACGGCCGCGCCGAGCTGGCGTACCCGCATCCGGACTACCAGTACGAAGGCCTGCAGCCGGTGCTGGCGCCGACCTACGGCATCATCCTGTACCAGGAACAGGTGATGCAGATCGCCCAGGTCATGGCCGGCTATACCCTCGGCGGCGCGGACATGCTGCGCCGGGCGATGGGTAAGAAGAAACCCGAGGAGATGGCCAAGCAGCGCGGCGGCTTCATCGAAGGTTGCGCATCCAACAACATCGATGCGGACCTGGCCGGCAACATCTTCGACCTGGTGGAGAAGTTCGCCGGTTACGGCTTCAACAAATCCCACTCCGCCGCCTACGGCCTGGTGTCGTACCAGACCGCGTGGCTGAAGGCCCACTACCCGGCGCCGTTCATGGCGGCGGTGCTGTCGGCGGACATGCACAACACCGACAAGGTCGTGACCTTGATCGAGGAAGTGCGCACGATGAAGCTGCGCCTCGACGCACCGGACGTGAACACCTCGGAGTTCAAGTTCACGGTGAACGACGACGGCCGCATCGTGTACGGCCTCGGCGCGATCAAGGGCGTCGGCGAAGGCCCGGTGGAAGCGATCACCGAGGCGCGCCTGGACGGCCCGTTCAAGGACTTGTTCGACTTCTGCGCCCGCGTCGACCTCAAACGCATCAACAAGCGCACCCTGGACGGCCTGATCCGCAGTGGCGCGCTTGACCGCCTGGGGCCGTACTTCCACGACGAGCAGAAGGCCTACCAGGCCAACATCGACCGCAACCGCGCGGTGCTGCTGGCGTCGATGGAAGAGGCGATCAAGGCGGCCGAACAGACCGCGCGCACCCACGACAGCGGTCACGCCGACCTGTTCGGCGGGCTGTTCGTCGAAGAGGACGCGGACGTCTACGCCAGCCACCGCAAGGCCAAGGAACTGACCCTCAAGGAACGTCTCAAGGGTGAAAAGGACACCTTGGGCCTGTACCTCACCGGCCACCCGATCGACGAATACGAAAGCGAGATCCGCCGGTTCGCCCGTCAGCGCATCATCGACCTGAAGCCGGCCCGCGACACGCAGACCATCGCCGGCATGATCATCGCCCTGCGGGTGATGAAGAACAAAAAGGGCGACAAGATGGGCTTCATCACCCTCGACGACCGCTCCGGACGGATCGAGGCGTCGCTGTTCGCCGACGCGTTCCACTCGGCGCAGTCGCTGCTGCAGACCGACGCGATGGTGGTGGTCGAAGGCGAGGTCAGCAACGATGACTTCTCCGGCGGCCTGCGCCTGCGGGTCAAGCGGGTGATGAGCATGGAAGAGGCGCGCACCAGCCTGGCCGAGAGCCTGCGCCTGAAGCTGCAGACCCAGGACCTGAAGGGCGATCAGCTGCGCTGGCTGGGCGAACTGCTCAAGCGCCACCGCGGGGCGTGCCCGATCACCATGGAATACACCAGTCCCGATGCGAAGACCTTGCTGCAGTTCGGCGAGAGCTGGCGGATCGATCCGGCCGACGCCCTGATTCAAGCCCTGCGTGACCAGTTCGGACGAGACAACGTCTTCCTCCAATACCGTTGACCGGCAGGTGATATCAAACCGCCTGCCCGCAACCTGAATTTTTAATCTCGACCTCGACGCGCCTCTCCCTTAAGGTAGGGCGCGAACAGACAACCGGCCGGCCCAAGCTCACTTGGACGCGACCCCAGACGGACGCCTATGAACCCGAATTTTCTAGATTTCGAACAGCCGATCGCCGACCTGCAAGCCAAGATCGAAGAATTGCGCTTGGTCGGTAACGACAATTCGCTGAATATCGGCGATGAGATCTCCCGCCTGCAGGACAAGAGCAAGACGCTGACCGAAGACATTTTCGGCAAGCTGACCAGCTGGCAGATCGCACGTCTGGCGCGTCACCCGCGCCGTCCGTACACCCTCGACTACATCGACCACATCTTCACCGAGTTCGACGAGCTGCACGGTGACCGTCACTTCTCCGACGACGCGGCCATCGTGGGTGGCGTGGCACGTCTGGACGACAAGCCGGTGATGGTGATCGGTCACCAGAAGGGCCGCGAAGTGCGCGAGAAGGTGCGCCGCAACTTCGGCATGCCGCGTCCGGAAGGCTACCGCAAGGCTTGCCGCCTGATGGAAATGGCCGAGCGCTTCAAGATGCCGATCCTGACCTTCATCGACACCCCGGGCGCCTACCCGGGCATCGACGCCGAAGAGCGCAACCAGAGCGAAGCGATCGCCTGGAACCTGCGCGTCATGGCGCGCCTGAAGACCCCGATCATCGCCACCGTGATCGGTGAGGGCGGTTCGGGCGGCGCACTGGCCATCGGCGTATGCGACCAGCTGAACATGCTGCAGTACTCGACCTACTCGGTGATCTCGCCGGAAGGCTGCGCATCGATCCTGTGGAAAACCGCCGAGAAGGCGCCGGACGCCGCCGAAGCCATGGGCATCACCGCCGAGCGCCTGAAGGGCCTGGGCATCGTCGACAAGGTGATCAACGAGCCGCTGGGCGGCGCCCACCGCGACTTCGCCGCCGCCTCCGCCTCGATCCGCGCCGAGCTGGTCTCGCAACTGGCGATGCTGAAGAAGTTCGACAACGATGCGCTGCTGGCCCGCCGTTACGAGCGTCTGATGAGCTACGGCCTCTGATTGAGCAGGCCGTACCCATGTGGGAGCGAGCCTGCTCGCGATAAGGGTTAACATTCAACACAGGTGTTGTTTGTTGAATCACTGTCGCGAGCAGGCCCGCTCCCACATTTCATTTGTGCAATGTGTCCCCATGACCCGGATCGATCTGTCTGACCGACTTCTGTGCACCCTGGCGCCCTGGCGCACGGCCCCCCATTGGCGCATCGCCTTCTCCGGCGGACTCGACTCCACCGTCCTGCTGCACTTGCTTGTCCATCTGGCGAAAACCGAAACCCTCCCGCCCTTGAGCGCGATCCATGTCCATCACGGCCTCCAGGCCGCGGCGGATGCATGGCCGGAGCATTGCCGGTCCTTCTGCGATGCGCTGGGCGTGCCTTTGCAGGTGATCCGCGTGCAGGTTCCGCCCGGCGCAAGCCTTGAGCGCGCTGCGCGCGACGCGCGCTACGGGGCTTTCCGTGAAGTGATCGGCCCCGGCGAAACGCTGCTGACCGGGCAGCACCGCGACGATCAGGCCGAAACGTTGCTGTTCCGCCTGTTGCGCGGGGCCGGGGTGAGGGGCCTGGCGGGCATGCCGGTGCACAGGCCGCTGGGGCCGGGCCATCTGGTTCGGCCTCTGCTCGACGCGAGTCGGGCGGAGCTGGAGGCCTATGCGCAGGCCCATCAGTTGACCTGGATCGAAGATCCGTCGAACCGGGATCTGCATTTCTCTCGCAACTATCTGCGTCACCAGGTGATGCCGTCGCTCACCGCCCGCTGGCCCCAGGCGGCGGCTAGCCTTGCCCGCGGCGCGGCGCATATGCGCGAGGCGCAAGGGCTGCTGGATGAACTGGCGCAGCTCGATCTGGGCGCCGCGCGTGCCCCGGACGAGTTCGATTGGCTGGGCGTGCCGTCGCTGGCGCTGGCCCCGTTGGCCGGCTTGTCCGCCGCCCGTCAGCGCAACGCCCTCAGCCACTGGCTGGCCCCGCTGACCCGCTTGCCGGACACCGACCATTGGTCGGGTTGGTCGGATCTGTGCCAGGCCGGCGCCGACGCAACACCGGTCTGGCGCCTGGCGGACGGTGAACTGCACCGGAGTGCCGACCGACTCTGGTGGCTCGGCGGTCAGTGGCTGCGCAAGCCCGAGGCCGGCGACGAGTGGCAGGATCCTTCGCAACCGCTGCGCCTGGCCGATAACGGACGTGTCATGTTGCGCGGTCAGACTCCCGTCGGGCCGCTTAGGATTGGCTACCGGCAGGGCGGCGAGACGATGCGCCTGCCCGGGCGCGGCCAGCGCGATCTCAAGCGCCTGCTCAATGAGCGCGGGGTGCCGGCCTTCGTCCGTGGCAGATTGCCGCTGCTGTTTCGCGGCGAAGAATTGCTCGCCGTGGCGAACCTGCCGGGGCTTGACGGCAGTGCGCAGGACGGCTGGCGACTGCATTGGCAGCCTTCGGATGAAGATCAAGGTTTGAGATGAAAGGGGCATTCCGGTAGACTACGCTCCCTTCTTGATACAACTTCTGTGGATTCGCCTGAATTGCAGGAGTTGCCGATTACCAAGCAGTCTTTG
>NZ_JBIVHR010000034.1:0-41270 GCF_044749305.1 Pseudomonas sp. NPDC089534
CTTCGTTCGGCGCTCTGGCACAAGGCCAAGGCGCAGTTGAAATCGAAGGCTTCGCAAAGAAAGAGCAATTCGACAGCGCTCGTGACTACAAGAACAACGGCAACCTGTTCGGCGGTTCCGTTGGCTACTTCCTGACCGACGACGTTGAACTGCGTCTGGCCTACGACGAAGTGCACAACGTGCGTTCCGACGACGGTCGTAACATCAAGGGCGCAAACACCGCCCTGGACGCTCTGTACCACTTCAACAACCCGGGCGACATGCTGCGTCCGTACGTATCGGCTGGCTTCTCCGACCAGAGCATCGGTCAGAACGGCACCGGCGGTCGTGACCGCTCCACCTTCGCCAACGTTGGCGGCGGCGCCAAGCTGTACTTCACTGACAACTTCTACGCCCGTGCCGGCGTTGAAGCTCAGTACAACATCGACAAAGGCGACACCGAGTGGGCTCCAAGCATCGGTATCGGTGTGAACTTCGGTGGCGGCTCCAAGCCAGCAGCCGCTCCGGTTCCAGCTCCTGCTGAAGTCTGCTCCGACAGCGACAACGACGGCGTTTGCGACAACGTCGACAAGTGCCCTGACACCCCAGCCAACGTAACCGTTGACGCTGATGGCTGCCCAGCTGTTGCTGAAGTGGTTCGTGTTGAGCTGGACGTGAAGTTCGACTTCGACAAGTCGGTCGTCAAGCCAAACAGCTACGGCGACATCAAGAACCTGGCTGACTTCATGAAGCAGTACCCTTCGACCACCACCACCGTTGAAGGTCACACTGACTCCGTAGGTCCTGACGCTTACAACCAGAAACTGTCCGAGCGTCGTGCAAACGCCGTTAAGCAAGTTCTGGTTAACCAGTACGGCGTTGGCGCTAACCGCGTTCAGTCCGTTGGCTACGGCGAATCCCGCCCAGTGGCTGACAACAAAACCGAAGCTGGCCGCGCCGTTAACCGTCGCGTAGAAGCTCAGGTTGAAGCTCAAGCTAAGTAATTAGCTCGCCGCTTTGAGAAAAGCCCGGCTTAGGCCGGGCTTTTCTTTGCCTGCGATTTGGTGAGGTCGGGCGCCTCAGGCGGACTGTTGCGCCGTCGCGGCCGGCGAACCGCGTTCCCACGCGAGTTGGGCCGAATGGCCGGCCACCGCGCCGATCACCAGGATCGCAGGGCTTTTCAGCCCAAACGCGCAGGCCTCATCCTCCATGGCCGCCAGATCGCTGCGGCATTCCCGTTGCTGGGGTAGGGAGGCGTTCTCGATCATGGCCACCGGCGTATCCGCCGCCATGCCGCCTGCCAGCAACTGCTCGCGGATTTCACCGAGCTTGGCCACCCCCATGTAAATCACCAATGTCGTCCCGCCCTGCGCCAGGGCCTGCCAGTTCAGTTGGCTGTCGTCCTGGGTGTGCGCTGTGACCAGCGTCACGCCCCGCGCCACGCCGCGCAAGGTCAGGGGTATGTCGCAGCGCGTCGCCCCGGCCAACCCGGCGGTGATGCCATTGACCAGTTCCACCTCGATGCCTCGCTCGCGCAGCCACTGCGCCTCTTCGCCGCCACGCCCGAATATGCACGGATCGCCGCCCTTGAGACGCACCGTGCATTTGCCTTGGCGGGCGTAGCGCAGCATCAGGCGGTGAATGAAGGCCTGGGGCGTGGAGCGGCAACCGCCGCGCTTGCCCACGGCGATGACCCGCGCAGCGGGGCAATGTTCCAGCACCGCCGGGTTGACCAGGTCGTCGATCAGCACCACCTGCGCCTCACGCAGGGCGCGGACGGCCTTGAGGGTCAACAGTTCCGGGTCACCGGGGCCGGCGCCCACCAGCCAGACTTTTGCGTTCATGGTGTTTTCCTCATCAGATGACCGCGACCGGCTGGCCGCGGGAGGCCAGCAGGCGCTTGATTTCAGGGACGCAGGAACCGCATTGCGTGCCGCAGCCCAGCTTGTCTTTCAACCCCGGCAGATCCAGCCCTTGATCGATGCCGGCGCACACCGCGCTGTGGCTGACGTTCCTGCAGTTGCACAGGGTCTTGTCTTGCCCGGCGAGGCCCGCAGCGCTGCCCGGCGGCGCGCTCATCGGCGCCAGCAGCCAACGGCGTAGCTGTTCGTCTGTCCGGCCTTCCAGCCAAAGGCCTTGCAGCCAATGCTGCGCGAGCGTCTCGCCGGCCAGTCGGATCGCGGTGATCCGCCCGTGTTCGATGCGCACCCGTTTGCCGATGGCGCGGCGCGGGTCGTCGTAGGCCAGCACGGGGCCATCGATCAGGGCCAGGCACTGGTCGATCTCACGCAGCAAAAGCGGATCCGGGGCGCAGGAGCTGGCGGCGCGGATCAGCAATGCCGGACGTTCACGTCCGATTAGGCTGAAACTTGCGTAGGAAAATGCCTCGCAGAGGGGGCGCAACGCCTCGAAATGCCGCTGCACATCGCCTTCGATCAGGGCAAACAGTTGCCATGGCAGTTCCACCGGCTCCAGGCGCACACCGCTGTGCTTGAGTTCCGGCTGCTTGGACAAGGGATCGAAGGCGGGCAGGGTCAGGCTGTTCACGCCGCCCTTGAGGAACCGGTCCCCCCAGTGCATCGGCAGAAAGGCCTGGCCGGGGCGCACGCTGTCGTCGCTCTCGACCGCGACGATCACCGCGCCCCGACGGCTTTTCAGGTTGACCAGGCTCCCCGGTTGCAGGCGATGCCGCCGCAGTTCATCCGGGTGCAGGCTCAGGACGGCCTCGCCGACATGCCCGAACAGCTGCGCGGCGGTGCCGGTGCGGCTCATGCCGTGCCATTGGTCACGCAGGCGCCCGGTGATCAGGGTCAGGGGGAAGCGTGCGTCGCGCTGTTCCTTGGCGGCGCGGTAGGGGTCGGCCACGAACTGCGCTCGACCGCTGGCGGTAGGAAAAATGCCGTCTTCGTACAGCCGGGGTGTGCCCTGGAGGGCGTTGGAAGGGAACGGCCATTGCTGCGGGCCGATCCGGTCGATCAGCGCGTGACTGATGCCGGACAGATCCAGGTCGCGGCCACGGGTCAGTTGCTTGTACTCGTCGAACAGCTGGGCCGGTTGCTCGAAGGCGAACAGGCTCGGTTGCCCCGGGCGCAGACGTTTCTCCAGGCGTTGTGCGAAATCCACGGTGATCGCCCAATCCGGGCGCGCTTCGCCGGGGGCGGAAATGGCTTTGCGCACGTGGGAAATACGCCGTTCGGAGTTGGTCACCGAACCTTCCTTTTCGCCCCAACTGGCCGCCGGCAGCAGCAGGTCGGCGAAGGCGGCGGTTTCCGTGGTGCGAAACGCTTCCTGCAACACCACGAACGGACAGGCCTCCAGTGCCGCCCTCACTGCTGTCTGGTCGGGCATCGATTGCGCCGGGTTGGTGCAGGCGATCCACAACGCCTTGATCTTGCCGCTGCGCACCTGCTCGAAGAGTTCGACGGCGCTGAGTCCGGGGGCGTCCGGCAGACGATCCACCCCCCAGTATTCGGCGACCTGGGCGCGGTGTTCCGCATTGGCCGCGTCCCGGTGGCCGGGCAGCAGGTTGGACAGGCTGCCGGTTTCCCGCCCGCCCATGGCATTCGGCTGACCGGTCAGGGAGAAAGGGCCTGCACCCGGACGGCCGATCTGCCCGGTGGCCAGGTGCAGGTTGATCAGTGCGCTGTTCTTGGCGCTGCCGGCGGTGGACTGGTTCAGGCCCATGCACCATAGCGACAGGAAGCTGGGCGACGTGCCGACCCATTCGGCGCATTGCTGCAGTTGCTCGACGCTGATGCCGCACAGTTGCGACACCATCGCCGGGGTGTAGTCGCGCACCAGGCTTTTCAGTTCGGCGAGGCCGTCGGTGTGGGCCTGGATGAATGCCCGGTCGATCCAGTCTTCCCACACCAGCAGGTGCAAAATCCCATGGAACAAGGCGACGTCGGTGCCCGGCAGGATCGCAAGATGCAAGTCGGCCAGGTCGCAGGTGTCGGTGCGCCGGGGGTCGATGACGATGACTTTCATCTGCGGACGGCGGGATTTGGCGTCTTCCAGGCGACGAAACAGCACTGGGTGGGCGTAGGCCATGTTACTGCCGACAATCATCACGCAGTCGCTCAGTTCCAGGTCCTCATAGCTGCATGGCGGGGCGTCTGCGCCGAGGCTGCGCTTGTAGCCCACCACCGCCGACGACATGCACAGGCGCGAGTTGCTGTCGATGTTGTTGGTGCCGACCAGCGCCCGCGCCAGTTTGTTGAACGCGTAGTAGTCCTCGGTGAGCAATTGCCCAGAGATGTAGAACGCCACGCTGTCCGGGCCGTGTTCGGCGATGGTGTCGGCGAACACGTTGGCGGCGTGTTCCAGCGCGGTGTCCCAGTCGCAGCGGCTGCGCGCCAGGCCTTTGCCCAGGCGCAGTTCCGGGTGCAGCGCCCGTGCCGCGAGGTCGCCGGTCAGGTGCAGGGTCGAGCCCTTGCTGCACAGCTTGCCGAAGTTGGCCGGAT
Organism: Pseudomonas sp. NPDC089534; assembly: GCF_044749305.1. NCBI lineage: Bacteria > Pseudomonadati > Pseudomonadota > Gammaproteobacteria > Pseudomonadales > Pseudomonadaceae > Pseudomonas > Pseudomonas sp. NPDC089534. Next base: position 4,443 of record NZ_JBIVHR010000034.1, read on the forward strand.
GCGCCGGATCGCCGCTGACGCCGAGGATCCGCTCGCCGTCATGCTCGATCAGCACGCCGCAGCCGACCCCGCAGTAGCAGCAGGTCGAGGCGGTCGTCTGGCGGTCCATCAGACGGCGTCCCGCAGGGCCAGCAGCACCCGGCCGTTCTCCACCCGGGCCGGATGGTGGTGGGCGCAGCCGATATCGGGGGCCAGGGCCTCGCCGGACTCCAGGTCGATCTGCCAGTTGTGCAGCGGGCAGGCCACGCGCTTGCCGTAGATCAGACCCTGGGACAGCGGCCCGCCCTTGTGCGGGCAGCGGTCGTCGAGGGCGAACACTTCGTCGTCGCTGGTGCGGAAGATCGCGATGTCGCCTTTGGGCCCGGCAATGATCCGCGATCCGAGGGCATTGATTTCTTCCAGGGCACAGATATCGAGCCAATTCATGCCGGCACCTCCAGGTTTTTCACGGGGATCACGTCGAATTCTTTCTTCAGCTGAGGCTGCGCCAGGCGTTCTTTCCACGGGTCCTGTTCGAACGACAGGGAGAATTGCAGGCGCTCGTTCAGCGCCTTGCGGCGCTCCGGATCCTCCAGCACGGCTTTCTTGATGTGCTCCATGCCGACCCGTTGCAGGTAATGCACGGTGCGTTCGAGGTAGAAGGCCTCTTCGCGGTACAGCTGCAGGAACGCGCCGTTGTATTCGCGCACTTCCTCGGCGGTCTTGAGCTTGACGAAGAACTCGGCGACTTCGGTCTTGATCCCGCCGTTGCCGCCGATGTACATCTCCCAGCCGGAATCGACGCCGATGATGCCTACGTCCTTGATCCCCGCTTCCGAACAGTTGCGCGGGCAGCCGGAGACCGCCAGCTTCACCTTGTGCGGCGACCACATGTTGAACAGGTCGTGTTCGAGGTCGATGCCCAGTTGCGTCGAATTCTGGGTGCCGAAGCGGCAGAACTCGCTGCCGACGCAGGTCTTCACGGTGCGGATGGACTTGCCGTAGGCGTGGCCGGACGGCATGTCGAGGTCTTTCCAGACGCCCGGCAGATCCTGTTTCCTGATCCCCAGCAGGTCGATGCGCTGGCCGCCGGTGACCTTGACCATCGGCACCTGGTACTTGTCGGCCACGTCGGCGATCCGGCGCAGCTCGGAGGGGTTGGTCACGCCGCCCCACATCCGCGGCACCACCGAGTAGGTGCCGTCCTTCTGGATGTTGGCGTGGGCCCGCTCGTTGATCAGGCGCGACTGCGGATCGTCCTTGGCTTCGCCGGGCCAGGTGGAGATCAGGTAATAGTTGAGGGCCGGGCGGCAGGTGGCGCAGCCGTTGGGGGTGCGCCAGTTGAGGTAGCTCATGGTGCCGGCGATGGTCAGCAGGTGCTCTTGGCGGATGGCCTGACGGATCTGGCCATGGTTGAGGTCGCTGCAGCCGCAGATGGCCTTTTCGCTTTTCGGCTTGACGTCCGCCGCGCCACCGACGGTGTTGATCAGGATCTGCTCGACCAGGCCGGCGCACGAGCCGCAGGAGCTGGCGGCCTTGGTGTGCTTCTTCACCTCGTCGACGCTGAACAGCCCGTGTTCCTGGATCGCCTTGACGATGGTGCCTTTGCACACGCCGTTGCAGCCGCAGACTTCGGCGTTGTCGGCCATGCTCATGGCCTTGTCCTGTCCTTGGTGTCCTACATCGCCGAGGGCGTTTTCGCCGAACATCAGGTGGTCGCGGATCTCGCCGATGGCATGGTTCTCACGAATCTGCCGGAAATACCAACCACCATCTGCCGTATCGCCGTACAGACAGGCCCCGACCAACACGTCATCCTTGATCACCAGTTTCTTGTACACCCCGCCGATCGGGTCGGAGAGGGTGATGGTCTCGGTGCCTTCGCCGCCCATGAAGTCGCCGGCGGAAAACAGGTCGATGCCGGTGACCTTCAGTTTGGTGGACGTGACCGAGCCCTGATAGCGGGCAAAACCCAGTTGCGCCAGGTGGTTGGCGCACACCTTGGCCTGTTCGAACAGCGGCGCGACCAGGCCGTAGGCGATGCCGCGGTGGCTGGCGCATTCGCCGATGGCGTAGATGCGCGGGTCGTAGGTCTGCAGGGTGTCGTTGACCAGGATGCCGCGGTTGCAGGGGATGCCGGCCTTTTCCGCCAGCTCGGTGTTGGGGCGGATACCGGCGGCCATCACCACCAGGTCGGCGGGGATGATGTCGCCGTTCTTGAACTGCACCGAGCCGACCCGGCCGTTGCCGGCGTCGTGCAGGGCCTGGGTCTGCTCGCACAGGCGAAAGTGCAGGCCGCGAGCCTCGAGGGCGGTTTGCAGGAGCTGGCCGCTGGTCTTGTCCAGTTGCCGTTCCAGCAGCCATTCGCCCAGGTGCACCACGGTGACGTGCATGCCGCGCAGCATCAGGCCGTTGGCGGCCTCCAGCCCCAGCAGGCCGCCGCCGATGACCACGGCGTGCTTGTGGGTCTTGGCGGTGTCGATCATCGCTTGGGTGTCGGCGATGTCGCGGTAGCCGATCACGCCCTGCAAGGTGTTGCCGGGGATCGGCAGGATGAACGGCGTCGAACCGGTGGCGATCAGCAGGCGGTCGTATTCGGCTTCGGTGCCGTCTTCGGCGATCACCCGGCGCTTGACCCGGTCGATCTCCACCACCTTGCGGTTGAGGAGCAGCTGGATTCCGTTTTCCAGGTACCAGTCCAGGTCGTTGAGCACGATCTCTTCGAAGGTCTGTTCGCCGGCCAGCACCGGCGACAGCAGGATGCGGTTGTAGTTGGTGTGCGGTTCGGCGCCGAAGACCGTGATGTCGTAGAGCTCGTCGCTCAGCTTGAGCAGTTCCTCCAGGGTGCGGACCCCGGCCATGCCATTGCCGATCATCACCAGTTTGAGTTTTTTCATCAGGTTCTCCGGGAGCGTGGGGCTTGCCTCTTGTGGGCAGTCAGGCCGTGCTCGACAAATGTTGCGCAAACAAAAAAGGCGTCCCGTCAGTGGCCTGACGAGGACGCCTTTGTCCTGATCCCGTTCGCTCGGGAAGCGCGGCCTTCGTCGTTGAAGGCTGCGCTTTATGTGTGTTGGAAGCGTTAATGCAGCGGTTGTGCCAAGTGGCCGCAAACGTTGGTTTTCAAGGGCTGAGCCGTGATCGGAGTGGCGGGAGGGCCGTGGTTTCGCACTGAATCGAAGCGGGTTGCCCGCAAATGGGGCGCCCCCCCCCCGCGAAAGGCGCGCCCCGGTGTCAGCCATGGAACAACAGAAACAGCAGCGCCAGGTTCCCCAGCAACCCCAAAAGCGCCAACGTCCGCCAGACCTTCAGCGGCTCCCGCTCCAGCAACGGCCGGGGCCGGACGCTCAGGCTGCGGCGTTCGCCGTGCTCCAGCACCAGCAACCATTCTTCGGCGGTCTCGTAGCGTTGCGCGGGATCGGCCTCCACCCCGCGCGCAAGGCACTGCGCCAGCCATTCCGGCACGTCCGGCCGGTAGCGGGCGGCGCTGACCGGCACGCCGAAGCGCGGGCGCTGGAACGCTTCGACCTCGCCAAAGGGGTAATGCCCGGTGAGCAGAAAGTACAGGGTCACGCCCACCGCATAGAGATCCTGCGCCGGTGCGGGCGCTTCCCCGCGAAAGGCCTCGGGGGCGATGTAGCTGGGCGTGCCCGGCAGGGTGGCGGCGTTGTCCTGGGACAGCCCCGGACAGTAGGCCAGGCCGAAATCCAGCAGGCGCAGCTCGCCGTCGTCACCCAGCAGCAGGTTCTCCGGCTTGATGTCGCGGTGCAGGATCTGCCGCCGGTGCAGCAGGCCCACCGCACGCAGCAGGCGCTCGGCCAGTTCGCGCCATTGCGCCAGCGGCAACGGGCCGCTCTGTTCGAACAACCGGGCGAGGGTCGTCCCGGCGTATTCGCGCATCGCGTAGTACAGATGCTGACGTTGCGTCGCCGCATGGACTTCAGGAAAGTGCCGCCCGGCGACCCGTTTCAGGAACCATTCCTCGGATAACAGGGCTTGGCCGGCGTGGGGATCGTCCTTCAGGTGCGCAGGCAACGTCTTCAGCAACCAGGCCTGACCCTGTGCGTCGAGCACGCGATACAGCATCGATTGCTGGCTGTGGCCGATGAGGCCTTGCACCTGCCAGCCTTCGAACGACTGTCCGGGTTTCAGCGGGGGCGGCAGCGGCCACTGCTGCAGATGGATCAGCGCATCGCCGATGTTCGCTTCGCCGGGCGCATCCACCCGCACCAGCAAGGCGCTGGCGTTGTCCTGGCTGCCGGCCAGGTGGGCGGCGTTGACCAGCGTGCGGGCGGCCACGGCCAGGTCCGGCTGGTCGCGCAGCACCGCCGCAATCGCCGTGTCGCCCAGCGTGGACCACACGCCGTCGCTGAGCAGCACGAAACACTCGCCGGCCCGCAGTTCGCCGTCGAGAAAGTCCAGCACCAGATGCTGATCCAGGCCCAGGGCGCGCTTGAGCACATGCTGCATGCCCGGCTGTTCCCAGACGTGGTCTTCGGTGATCCGTTGCAGGGTGTCGGCGTGCCAGCGGTACACCCGGCAATCGCCGACGTGGGCCAGGGTGAAGCGCTGGCCGCGCATGACCAGGGCGCTGACGGTTGTGAGCAGCGGCTGGCCGCCGCCGTTGGCCTGCAGCCAGCGGTTCTGCGCCAGCAGCAGGCGGTCCAGGGCCTGGGCCGCGCTCCAGGTCTCCGGGGTGGCGTAGTAGTCCAGCGCCAGCGCCTGCAAGGTCGAACGGGCGGCCAGGCCGCCGTCGGCGCACTGGCTGACGCCGTCGGCGATGGCGAACAGAAAGCCTTTGCTCGCCGCCAGCGCCGGGGCCGGAGTGACCAGGCGCAAGGCGTCCTGGTTCTCCGGGCGCGGGCCGGTGGCACTGGCTTCGGCGAAACTCAGTTGCAGCGCCATGGCCGGTTCAGACCCGCGCGGCGGTCACGGCGGCCGAGCCCCAGGTGGTTCTCCAGCGGCGCTTGACGCCGTGCAGGCCGAACCAGGCCAGCACGCCGAGGCTCGCGAACAGCCACAGCGCCAGTTGATAACTGCCGGTGCTCTGCTTGATGGCGCCCATGCCCGCCGCCAGGGCAAAACCGCCGATGCCGCCGGCCATGCCGATCAGGCCGGTCATCACGCCGATCTCCCGGCGAAAGCGCTGCGGCACCAGTTGGAACACCGCGCCGTTGCCCGCGCCCAGACCCAGCATGGTGCAGACGAACAGCGCCAGCGCTGCGTAGGAACTCGGCAGGTTGAAACCGACCACCGCGATGCAGATCGCCGCCACGGTGTACATCGCCAGCAAGGTGCGGATGCCGCCGAAGCGGTCGGCCAGCGCACCGCCCAACGGCCGCATCAGGCTGCCGCCGAACACGCAGGCGGCGGTGTAGTAGCCGGCGGTCACCGGGTTCAGGCCGTACTGATCGTTGAAGTAGCCGGGCAGGGCGCTGGCCAGGCCGATGAAGCCGCCGAACGTGACGCTGTAGAAAAACATGAACCACCAGCTGTCGCGGTCGCCCAGCGCCTTGAAGTAGTCGGCCATGGCCTTGGGCTTCGGCCGCTCAGGCGCGTTCTTCGCCAGCCAGGCGAACACCGCGACCGTCAGCAGCAGCGGGATCAGGGCGAAGCCGAACACGTTGCTCCAGCCGAACGAAGCGGCCAGCACCGGGGCGATCAGCGCCGCGAACACCGTGCCGGAGTTGCCGGCCCCGGCGATGCCCATCGCCTTGCCCTGGTGCTGCGGCGGATACCACTGCGAGGCCAGCGGCAGGGCCACGGCGAACGACGCGCCGGCCATGCCGAGGAACAGGCCCAGCAGCAGCGCCTGTTCATAGCTGTGGATGCCCAGTTTCCAGGCACCGAACAGCGCGCCGATCACGATTGCCTGGCCGATCAGCCCGGCGGTCTTGGGCGACAGCCGGTCGGCGAGCATGCCCATCAGAAAGCGCAGCACCGCGCCGGCCAGGATCGGCGTCGCCACCATGAGGCCGCGCTGCTGGGTGGTCAGGTGCAGGTCGGCGGCGATCTGCACCGCCAGCGGGCCGAGCAGGTACCAGACCATGAAGCTCAGGTCGAAATAGAGGAAGGCCGCGAACAGGGTCGGGGTATGGCCGGATTTCCAGAAGCTTGAATTCATCGCGCACCTCAGCTGTGAATGGCTCGGGAGCCGTCGTCCCGAGAAGGGGTCATGCCAGCCGGTGGCGCGCCGCCACGGCCGCACCACCGGCCCCGGTCTGTGGGGCCAAAACGCAAAGACGCCGCTATCCGGCACGCCGCAGGGGCGAGGCAGATGAGCGACGTCTTTGTCGTAGGGTGGGGCAACCGCCGTTGGTTACCTGTGCGGAGTGCTAGCGAGATCTGTGCCAACCACGCTGTGGCGAGGGAGCTTGCTCCCGCTCGGGTGCGCAGCGCCCGCCAGGTTGAAGGGGCCGCTGCGCAGTCCAGCGGGAGCAAGCTCCCTCGCCACAGGAGATAGCAAGGATGGGGTCAGCCCAGCAGCTCGCTCATGGCAATGATCTGCTCCGCCACCTGGATCAGTTTCTGCTGGCGGCTCATGGCCTGGCGGCGCATCAGGGTGTAGGCCTCTTCCTCGTTGCAGTCCTTCATTTTCATCAGCAGCCCCTTGGCCAGCTCGATGCGCTTGCGCTCGGCCAGTTGCTGGTCGCGGGCCTGTAGCTGGGCGCGCAGGGCCTGGTCGCTTTCGAAGCGGGCCATGGCCACATCGAGGATCGGCTGCAGCCGCTGTGCGTGAATGCCTTCGACGATGTAGGCGCTGACCCCGGACCGGATCGCCTGGCGCATCACGCCGGGGTCGTGCTCGTCGGTGAACATCACGATCGGCCGGGGCCGGTCGCGGGTGACCAGCACCACTTGTTCCATCACATCGCGGCCCGGTGACTCGGTATCGATCAGGATCACGTCGGGGCGCACCGTTTCGACGCGCGCAGGCAGGTCGATGGTCAGGCCGGACTCGTCGATGACATCGAAGCCGGCCTCGGTCAGCGCGGCCTTCAGGCGTCCGACTTTTTTTGCGGTGTCGTCGATCAGCAGAATGCGCAGCATGTTCGCGGTCTCCTGTCAGCGGCGGGCGAGCGACGGCGCGCTGTCGTTCAGGGCGTGCAGCCGGAAGCTGCGGGCATAGGCGGCCGGGTCGCTGCCGTCCCAGACCTTGCCGTCGATCAGTTGGCTGCTGCGCATGTCGGCGAAGCCTGCCGGCATGTCCACGGCAGCGGCGGCGTCGCGGTACAGCGCCAGTTGCTGCACCTGGCGGGCGACGCCGAGGTAGTCCGGGTCGTCGCGCAGCAGGCCCCAGCGGCGGAACTGGGTCATGAACCACATGCCGTCCGAGAGGTACGGCAGGTTGACGGCGCCGTCGCGGCAGAAGCTCAGGGCGTGCGGATCCTGCCAGCGGTGGCCGAGGCCGTCGGCGTAGTCGCCGAGAAAGCGCGGCTCGATGCACGACGCCGGGGCGTCCAGGTACTGCGGCGCGCTCAGCAGGTGCGCGGTGCTGCGCCGGTTTTCCGGGCTGGCCTCGATGAAGCGGCTGGCCTCCAGCACCGCCATCACCAGCGCCCGGGCGGTGTTGGGGTATTGCTCGACGAAGGCGCGGGTGCAGCCCAGCACTTTTTCCGGGTGGTCGGGCCACAGCGCTTGGGTGGTCGCCATCGTGAAGCCGAGGTCCTGCTGCACGGCGGCGGCGGCCCAGGGCTCGCCGGCACAGAAACCGTCGATGCGCCCGGCCTGCAGGTGGGCGACCATCTGCGGCGGTGGCACCACCACGCTGTCGACGTCCTGCAGCGGATGGATGCCCTGGCTCGCCAGCCAGTAATAGAGCCACAGGGCGTGGGTGCCGGTGGGGAAGGTCTGGGCGAAGGTGAGTTTTGCGCGTGATTGGTGCACATGGGCCGCCAGCGCTTCAGGACCGGTCACGCCCAGGCGTTGCAGGCCGTGGGACAGGTTCAGGCTCTGGCCGTTCTGGTTCAGCCCCATCAGCACCGCCATGTCGGTGGGCGCCACGCCGCCGATGCCCAGGTGCACGGCGTAGATCAGGCCGTACAGGCTGTGGGCGGCGTCCAGCTCACCGCTGACCAGCCTGTCGCGCAGGTTGGCCCAGGAACTCTGGCGCTTGAGGTTCAGGGTCAGGCCATAGGGCTGGGCGAAGCCCTGGGTGGCGGCGACCACCACCGAGGCGCAGTCGCTCAGGGCCATGAAACCGAGGTCGATCACGTTCTTTTCCGGAGCGTCGCTGCCGTTGACCCAGGCCAAGGGCCCGGCGGAGGGTTCATTCATCGCAAGCACCTGCCAAAGCGGCCTCAAAAAAAACGTCGTCCCCGGCCTTGACCGCGCAATGCCGGGTGACGACGCCCTTGTCCTTGCCCGGTGGCCACCATTGGCCGGCGGGCTGATGGGGAGAGGTGCAAGGCATATGCCAGCGCGGGCCGATTTGCGCGTGCGCCTCGCGCGCCAGGGTGATGCCCGGCTATAATCGCGGCCTCTTTTCGCCGCCCGAGTCATCGCCGACCATGTACACCCTGGCCCGTCAGCTGTTGTTCAAACTTTCCCCGGAAACCTCCCACGATCTGTCGCTGGACCTGATCGGTGCGGGCGGGCGTTTGGGCCTCAACGGCTTGCTGTGCAAGGCCCCGGCGCAGGTGCCGGTGACGGTCATGGGCCTGGATTTCCCGAACCCCGTGGGCCTGGCGGCCGGCCTGGACAAGAACGGCGCGGCCATCGACGGCTTCTCGCAGCTGGGCTTCGGCTTCGTCGAGATCGGCACCGTCACCCCGCGCGCGCAGCCGGGCAACCCCAAGCCGCGGCTGTTCCGCCTGCCGGAGGCCGAGGCGATCATCAACCGCATGGGCTTCAACAACCTCGGCGTGGACAACCTGCTGGCGCGGGTTGCGGCGGCCAAGTACAAGGGCGTGCTGGGCATCAACATCGGCAAGAACTTCGACACCCCGGTCGAGCGCGCGGTGGACGATTACCTGATTTGCCTGGACAAGGTCTACGCTCACGCCAGTTACGTCACGGTCAACGTCAGCTCGCCGAACACCCCGGGCCTGCGCAGCCTGCAGTTCGGCGATTCGCTCAAGCAACTGCTGGCGGACCTGGCGGCGCGCCGCGCCGAACTGGCCTTGCAACATGGCAAGCATGTGCCGCTGGCGATCAAGATCGCGCCGGACATGACCGACGAAGAGACCGCCCAGGTGGCGCAGGCGCTGATCGAGACCGGGATGGACGCGGTGATCGCCACCAACACCACCCTGGGCCGCCAGGGCGTCGAAGGCATGGAGCACGGCGACGAGGCGGGCGGCCTGTCCGGCGCGCCGGTCCGTGACAAGAGCACCCACACCGTGAAGGTGCTGGCCTCCGAGCTGGGCGGCCGTCTGCCGATCATCGCGGCCGGCGGCATCACCGAAGGCAAGCACGCGGCCGAGAAGATCACCGCGGGCGCGAGCCTGGTGCAGATCTATTCCGGCTTCATCTACAAGGGCCCGGCGCTGATCCGCGAGTCCGTGGACGCGATCGCCGCCCTGCGCTGAGACCTCAGGCGCCATCGCCGGCAGGGCTCTCTGGCAATGCCCTGTGGCGAGGGAGCTTGCTCCCGCTCGGCGGCGCAGCCGACGCCGGATTCCTAAGGGAAGGCGGGGCCGCTTCGCAGCCCGGCGGGAGCAAGCTCCCTCGCCACAGGCTGGATCGGCAGGCATAAAAAAGGGCTCCTCGAAGGAGCCCCTGGGCCGTAGCCCGCCGTCCGGGAAGGACGTGCGTGGTTAAATCGTTGCGAATTCAGATTGTCGTGTCGGAATAGGTGCCCTGTGTCAGCCGACGGCGTGAAGTTCGTTGAGTCTGTGGATTCCCGCAGTGCCGGTCATACCGTCCCAGTTGTCGCCGCGTCCTTCCCGCCAGCCGTTGATCCAGGCTTGGCGTACCGACGGTAGAGTAAATGGGCAAAGCTCACGGGATTTGCCACCAACGCCATATTGATATCCGCGCAAAAATGCTCTTTCCAACGGATCACGCTTAAGTCTTCTCATAGGGTGTTTCCCTCACTTGTTGACTGTTTTTGTCGCGTCGACCCCCAACGGGGTCAGGCAGAAAAACTCTGCCGTTGGCGGCTCGCTGCCGGCGTGGCGAGCCAAGGTGTTGACGCCGTTGCGACGTCAACCTGGAGTCAGTTCTAACCAATGAGTCACATCGAGGGAATGACCGTTTTGTCATAAGGACGTAACGAAAAGCGTGCTATGGCGATAAGTAACAGCGTATTTTTCCAATGTTTATTGGCCAAACCCCGGTATGATCGGCGCTGCGCTGAATGATGGGGTTAATCCTTTAGTGAGAATGACCCACGCTTGCAGTCGGGTACTATTCGACGAAGGGTTGCTTTGAGTCATTTTGTTGCATCAACTTTTTTATCTGTCCCGGCATCTAAGCTCTTTTGACCCGAGCAGCGGGGATGGAACGGCACACCTTCGTGCCACGCGGGCGCTCTTGCAGAAAAGCGCCTGATTGAAAACCGGGTCGGCAATGCGTTGCCGGCCCACACAGCCAAAGGCTCTGGAAATACCATGTCCGATCGTTTCGAACTCTTCCTCACCTGCCCCAAAGGCCTAGAAGGCCTGCTCATCGAGGAAGCCGTCGGGCTTGGCCTTGAAGAGGCCCGCGAACACACCTCCGCCGTGCGTGGCATGGCCAGCATGGAAACCGCCTACCGTCTGTGCCTCTGGTCGCGCCTGGCCAACCGGGTGCTGCTGGTGATCAAGCGCTTTTCGATGAAAAACGCCGATGACCTGTACGACGGCGTGCACGACATCGACTGGCAGGACCACATGCTCAGCGACGGCACCCTGGCCGTCGAGTTCAGCGGCCACGGTTCGGGCATCGACAACACCCATTTCGGCGCGCTGAAAGTCAAGGACGCCATCGTCGACAAGCTGCGCACGCCGCAGGGCGACCGTCCTTCCATCGACAAGCTGAACCCGGACCTGCGCATCCACCTGCGCCTGGACCGCGGCGAAGCGATCCTGTCCCTCGACCTCTCCGGCCACAGCCTGCACCAGCGCGGCTACCGTCTGCAGCAGGGCGCGGCGCCGCTCAAGGAAAACCTGGCGGCTGCGGTGCTGATCCGCGCCGGCTGGCCGCGCATCGCCGCCGAGGGCGGCGCGCTGGCCGACCCGATGTGCGGCGTCGGCACGTTCCTGGTCGAGGCGGGGATGATCGCCGCCGACATGGCGCCTAACCTGCGCCGCGAGCATTGGGGCTTCACCCATTGGCTGGGCCACGTGCCGGCGCTGTGGCGAAAGCTCCATGACGAAGCCCAGGAGCGCGCTGCGGCCGGCCTGGCCAAGCCGCCGCTGTGGATCCGCGGTTACGAGGCCGATCCGCGGCTGATCCAGCCGGGCCGCAACAACGTGGAGCGCGCCGGCCTGAGCGAGTGGATCAAGATCTACCAGGGCGAAGTGGCGACGTTCGAACCGCGTCCGGACCAGAACCAGAAGGGCCTGGTGATCTGCAACCCGCCCTACGGCGAGCGTCTGGGCGACGAAGCCAGCCTGCTGTACCTCTACCAGAACCTCGGCGAGCGCCTGCGCCAGGCCTGCCTGAACTGGGAGGCGGCGGTGTTCACCGGCGCGCCGGACCTGGGCAAGCGCATGGGCATCCGCAGCCACAAGCAGTATTCCTTCTGGAACGGCGCGCTGCCGTGCAAGCTGCTGCTGATCAAGGTGCTGCCGGATCAGTTCGTCACCGGCGAGCGCCGTACCCCGGAGCAGCGCCAGGCCGAGCGTGAGCAGGCGGCCTACGACCAGCTGCCGGACGCGCCGCAGGAACGCAAGTTCAACAAGAACGGCAACCCGATCAAGCCGGCGCCGGCCCCGGCGGTCGAGCAGCCGCGCCTGAGCGAAGGTGGGCAGATGTTCGCCAACCGCCTGCAGAAGAACCTCAAGGCGCTGGGCAAGTGGGTCAAGCGCGAGGGCATCGACTGCTACCGGGTCTACGATGCGGACATGCCGGAATACGCCATGGCCATCGACCTGTACCAGGACTGGGTGCACGTGCAGGAATACGCCGCGCCGAAGTCCGTCGATCCGGAAAAGGCCTCGGTGCGCATGTTCGACGCCCTGGCGGCCATTCCCCAGGCGCTGAACATCGACAAGAGCCGCGTGGTGGTCAAGCGCCGCGAGCGCCAGAGCGGCACCAAGCAGTACGAACGCCAGAGCGCCCAGGGCAAGTTCAACGAGGTCACCGAAGGCGGCGTGAAGCTGCTGGTCAACCTCACCGACTACCTCGACACCGGGCTGTTCCTCGACCACCGTCCGATCCGCATGCGCATTCAGAAGGAGGCCGCCGGCAAGCGGTTCCTCAACCTGTTCTGCTACACCGCGACCGCCAGCGTGCACGCAGCCAAGGGCGGGGCGCGCAGCACCACCAGCGTCGACCTGTCCAAGACCTACCTCGACTGGGCGCGGCGCAACCTGTCGCTCAACGGCTTCTCCGACAAGAACCGCCTGGAGCAGGGTGACGTGATGGCGTGGCTGGAGAACAGCCGGGACGAGTACGACCTGATCTTCATCGACCCGCCGACCTTCTCCAACTCCAAGCGCATGGAAGGGGTGTTCGACGTGCAGCGCGACCAGGTGCAACTGATCGACCTGGCCATGGCCCGCCTGGCCGCCGGCGGGGTGCTGTACTTCTCCAACAACTTCCGCAAGTTCCAGTTGGAGGACAACCTGGCCGAGCGTTATGCGGTCGAGGAGATCACCGCCAGCACCATCGATCCGGATTTCGCCCGCAACGGCAAAATCCACCGCGCCTGGAAAATCACGGCCCGTTGACGCCTGACCTGATTGGATCCACAGAGCCTTGATTTTTAAAGGCTCCTGGATCCGATCAGTGCTAGCCAAATTAGTGGCTAATAGCTATAACTCAACTCACGGCCAATGAGGGTTTCCAAGGAAACACTGGCGTAGTGAGTGGCCTCTATGTCGTTGCACCCCGTGCGCCCAAAGATCCTGGGTTTCATCAGCGAAGAAGTCTCGGCCTGGCTGGTCGCGCTGCTGGTTCTGCTCGCCGGTGCCATTCTCACGGGGCTGCTGGCCTGGGCCACCGTCAATCAGTTCCACAACCAGTTGCGCCAGCGTTTTCAGCTGCTGGCCAGCGAACGCTACAGCCGGATCGAAGAACGCTTTCAGGACCAGGAACAGCGCCTGGACGGCCTGCGCCGGTTCTTCACCAACTCCGATTCCGTGTCCCGCGCCGAATTCGACGGCTACGCCAAGCCGCTTCTGCTGCGCACCCAAGCCTATTCCTACGCGCCACGGGTGAGCCGTGCGCAACGTCCGGCGCTGGAGCAGGCGGTGCGCAACGAGGGCCTGTCCACGTTCACGTTCCGTGAGCTGAACGCCGACGGTCAGTTGCAGGTGGCCGGGGACCGCGACGTCTACGTGCCGGTGCTCTACACCCAGACCCAAAGCCGTCTGCCCACGCCGCTGGGCTACGACCTGCTGGCCCAGCCGCTGCGCCGCGCCACCCTGGAGCGCGCCGACCGCAGCGGGCGCATGGCGGTGTCGCAGCCGCTGCACCTGGTGGGCATCGAACCGGCCTATGCCCGGGGCGTGCTGCTGCTGGCGCCGGTCATCCGCGCGGGGGCGGCGGACCGCCAGCCGCAGGGGTACGTGATGGCGGTGATCAGCATGCGCCAGTTGCTGGCGGACGGCTTGCCCGCCGAAGACCATGACTTCCTGACGGTGCGCATCCTCGACCTGTCCACCGACGACCAGCATGAGGTGCTTTACGAGTCGTCCAACAAACCGGGGGACAGCGGACTGTCGTCCACCCGGTTGCTGCGTCTGGCCGACCACGACTATCAGGTGGACATCCAGCCCAGCGCAGCCTTCGTGCAGGCCAACCATTCCTCGGTGAGCAGCCAGATCGTCCTTGGGATCCTGCTGAGCGTGCTGTTGAGCGCCTTGCTGTACGTGCTGGTCAGCCAGCGCCAGCGCGCCCTGCGCATGGTCGAGCAGCGCACCCAGGAACTGCACGCCAGCGAACGGGAACTGCGCGGCACCCACGGTCAGTTGCGCGGCGTGCTCAACGCGGCGACCCAGGTGGCGATCATCGCCACCGACCTGCGCGGGGTGATCAACACCTTCAACCCCGGCGCCGAACAGATGCTCGGCTACCGCAGCAGCGAAGTCATCGGCCACATGACCCTGGAGAACCTGCACTTTCCCAGGGAGCTGAGCGCACGGGCGGCGGAACTGAGCGCCCGCTACGGCAAGACCATCCCGGCCTGCCAGGCGATGCTGGTGGAGGGCGGCGAGGTCGGCGGCCACGAGGCCCGGGAGTGGACGCTGGTGCGCAAGGACGGCAGCCATATCCCGGTGAACATGCTGGCCACACCGGTGCTCGACGAGCAGGGGCTGTGGGTCGGGCATCTGGCGATCTGCATCGACATCACCGAACGCAAGCGCGTGCACGAAGCCCTGGCCGCGCGGGACGTGCTGCTCAAGAAGCTCAGCGCCCACGTTCCCGGCGGCATCTATCAGTTCAAGATGGAGTTCGACGGCCGCTTCAGCGTGATCTACGCCAGCGACGGGATCCGCGAGATCTACGAGCTGGAGCCGGACGTGCTGCTGCTCAACGCCGAAGCGATCTTCACCCGCATCCACCCCCAGGACACCACGCGGGTGCGCTCATCGATCCGCGCCTCGGCCGACAACCTCAGCCCGTGGCGCGAGGAATACCGCGTGCAATTGCCCGAGCGCGGCCTGCGCTGGGTGCGCGGCGAAGCGACCCCTGAAGAGCTGCCGGGCGGCGGGGTGCTGTGGCATGGCTACATTTCCGACATTTCCGACCTCAAGCGGGTGGAAGAGGAACTGCGCGCCCTGTCGGTGACCGACGCCCTGACCGGTATCCACAACCGGCGCTACTTCCAGGAGCGGCTGACCACCGAGATGGCCCGGGTCGAGCGGGGCGGCGGGGAACTGTCGGTGATCATGCTCGACATCGACCATTTCAAGCGGATCAACGACCAGTACGGGCATGCGGTGGGCGATAGGGTCCTGCAGGCCGTGTGCGAGCGCATCGGCCATCGCCTGCGGCGCACCGACGTGTTTTGCCGACTGGGCGGCGAAGAGTTCATGGTGCTGTGCCCGGACATCGACGGCGACCACGCCTACATGCTGGCGGTGGAACTGTGGCAGGGCCTGCGCAGCGCGCCGGTGGACGTGGTGGGCACGGTGACCGCCAGTTTCGGCATCGCCAGCTGGCGGCCGGGAGAGGGCGCCGACGCCTTGCTGCTGCGGGCGGACTCCGGGGTGTATGCGGCGAAGCAGGGCGGCCGCGACCGGGTCGAGCGGCAGATGAACTGACGGCCCTGTGGCGCTCCCGCTCGGGTGCGCAGCGCCCGTCAGGCCGAAGGGGCCGCTGCGCAGCCCAGCGGGAGCAAGCTCCCTCGCCACAAGGTTTTTGCAGGGTTACAGGACTGACGCGGTCTGCGGCGCCTTCGGTTGGCGGTACAGGTCCAGCAGCACCTGGTCCAGCACCGACGAAGCGCCGAACGGGGCCTTGTCGTTGAGGATCGCCACCACCGCCCAGGTGTTGCCGTTGTTGTCGCGGCTGAAGCCGGCGATCGCCCGCACGGTGTTCAGGGTGCCGGTCTTGATGTGGGCCTCGCCGCGCATCGCGGTGTTCTTCAGGCGTTTGCGCATGGTGCCGTCGGTGCCGACGATCGGCATCGAGCTGATGTACTCGGCGGCATACGGGCTGTGCCATGCGGCCTGCAGCATGCTGGCCATCTCGCGGGCGCTGACGCGCTCGGCGCGGGACAGGCCGGAGCCGTTCTCCATCACCAGGTGCGGCGCGGTGATGCCTTTCTTCGCCAGCCACTGGCGCACCACCCGCTGGGCCGCCTTGGCGTCGTCGCCGTCGGCCTCGTTGCGAAAGCGCTGGCCCAGGCTCAGGAACAGCTGCTGGGCCATGGTGTTGTTGCTGTACTTGTTGATGTCGCGGATGACTTCCGCCAGGTCCGGCGAGAAGGCACGGGCCAGCACCTTGGCGTTGCCCGGCGTCGCGCCCTGGCGGTCCTTGCCCTGGATGCTGCCGCCCAGTTCCTTCCAGATCGCGCGCACGGCGCCGGCGGTGTAGGTGGCGTGGTCGAGCAGGGACAGGTAGGTCTGCGAGCTGCAGCCTTCGCCCAACTGGCCGCCGACGGTCACGGTCACGCTGCCGTCGGCCTGGGGCACCGGGTTGTAGCGCACGCCGCCGGTGCATTGCTTGGAATTGAGCGCCTTGACCTGGTTGTCGATGCGGATGGTCGCGATCGGCGGCTCCACGGACACCAGCACCCGGCCGTCGTCATTGCGGGCCACGAAGCGCAGGGCCTTGAGGTTGACCAGCAGCGAGTCCGGCTTGACCAGGAACGGTTTGTTCTCGTCGTTGCCGTCGTCGTTGAATTCCGGCAGCTGCGGCTGGACGAAGAAGTTGCGGTCCAGCACCAGGTCGCCGGTGACCTGGGTCACGCCGTTGGCGCGCAGGTCGCGCATCAGCAGCCAGAGCTTCTCCATGTTCAGCTTCGGATCGCCGCCGCCCTTGAGGTAGAGGTTGCCGTTGAGGATGCCGCCGCTCAGGTCGCCGTCGGTGTAGAACTCGGTTTTCCACTGGTGGTTGGGGCCGAGCATTTCCAGGGCCGCGTAGGTGGTCACCAGTTTCATGGTCGAGGCCGGGTTGACCGACACGTCGGCGTTGTACACGGTCGGGGTGCCGGGGCCTTCCAGCGGCACCATCACCAGCGACAGCGCGCTGGGCTGCAGCTTGCTGGCCTTGAGGGCCTTTTCGACGTTGGGGGTCAGGGTGGTGTTGATGGCGGCGGCGGAAACGGGCAGGGCCAGGGGCAGGAGAAGGCTGGCCAACAGCAGGGGGCGCAACGATTTGATCATGTGAAATAAAACCCTACAGCCGAGGGGAGAAAAGAAGAGGGCATGGATGAAAAGGCCCCCGATGGTCATGAAAGTGTCGGCATTATGCCCCAAGGTGTAACAGCTTGTGCCTTTCGCAGGCGGGCCATTTCATGATTTTTTTTACAGGTGGCCGCCTGCTCGCGCCAGAGAGTCGGGCAATCGGCGCCTTAAACTGCTAAAGTGCCGCCGGTATTTACTCAAGAGGATTGTTCCAATGGCGACTAACCGTTCCCGGCGTCTGCGCAAAAAACTGTGCGTCGATGAATTTCAAGAGCTGGGATGCGAGCTGAACCTGGAGTTCAAAGAAGACCTGTCCGAAGAGGCCATTGATGCGTTCCTCGACGCTTTCCTCAAGGAAGGCATGGAAGCCAACGGTCTGGGCTATGTCGGCGGCGACGACTACGGTCTGATCTGCTCGATCAAGCGCGGTTCGGTCAGCGAAGAGCAGCGCGCCAAGGTTGAAGCCTGGCTGAAGGCCCGCTCGGAACTGACCAGCGTCGAAGTCAGCCCGCTGCTGGACGTGTGGTACCCGGAAAAGCCGATCAATCAGGCTTGATTCCAAGAAAAACGGCGACCTGAGGGTCGCCGTTTTTTTATGCCTGGGTTTTTGTGCTCACGCCTTGCGCCCGTTGAGGATCAGCAGGGTCAGCACGCCGGCGACGATCCCCCAGAAGGCCGAACCGATGGAAAACAGCGTCAGCCCCGACGCGGTGACCATGAAGGTGATCAGCGCCGCTTCCCGTTCTTTGACCTCGCTCATGGCGATGCTCAGGCCGTTGATGATCGAGCCGAACAGCGCCAGCGCGGCGATCGACAGCACCAGTTCCTTGGGCAACGCAGCGAACAGCGCCGCGAGCGTGGCGCCGAACACCCCGGCGATGCCGTAGAACACCCCGCACCACACGGCGGCGGTGTAGCGCTTGTTGCGGTCTTCGTGGGCGTGCGGGCCGGTGCAGATCGCCGCGCTGATGGCCGCCAGGTTGATGCCGTGGGAGCCGAACGGCGCCAGCAGCAGCGATGCCACGCCGGTGGCGGTGATCAGCGGCGAGGCCGGCACGCTGTAGCCGTCGGCGCGCAGCACGGCGACGCCGGGCATGTTCTGCGAGGTCATGGCCACCACGAACAGCGGAATGCCGATGCTGATGGTCGCCGCGAGGGAGAAGTGCGGCGTGGTCCAGACCGGCGTCGCCACTTCCAGGCTGAAGCCGCTGAAGTCGAGCAGGCCCAGGATCCCCGACAGCGCGGTGCCGACCAGCAGCGCGGCCAGCACCGCATAGCGCGGCGACAGGCGCTTGACCGCCAGATAGGTGAAGAACATCCCCAGCACCAGCCCGGTGCGGTGCTGCGCGGCGACGAAGATTTCGCTGCCGATCTTGAACAGGATTCCGGCCAGCAGCGCCGCCGCCAGCGACGCCGGGATCTTTTTCACCAGCCGCTCGAAGCTGCCGGTCAGGCCGCAGACCGTCACCAGCACGGCGCAGGTGATGTACGCGCCGATGGCCTCGCCGTAGCTGACGCCGCCCAGGCTTGTGATCAGCAGCGCCGCGCCCGGCGTGGACCAGGCGATGGTGATCGGTGTGCGGTAGCGCAGGGACAGGCCGATGGAGCACACCGCCATGCCGATGGAAATCGCCCAGATCCACGAGGAGATCTGCCCGCTGGTCAGGCCCGCCGCTTGCCCGGCCTGGAACATCAGCACCAGCGAACTGGTGTAGCCGGTCATCATCGCGATGAAGCCGGCGACGATGGCCGAAGGGGAGGTGTCGGCCAGCGGGCGCAGCCGGGCGTGGGTGACGTCGTTCATGACGGCGGTGTTCCTTGTACTGATGAAGAGGCCCGCCATCGCCAGCAGGCTGGCTTGCCCAGGGGCGGGGACAGGGGCGGGCGGCGGATTCTGCGAACAAGCCTAAACTCAAACGTAACGATGCGTTGCAATACAGCCGAAGCCGCAAACAGCCGTACAGTCGTGTTGCCACCTTCCATTGTGTACAATCGCGCTGTTTTTTACGCGATACTTGCCAGCGACCCACTGCGCCGTATTACAGTTTCCGCTAATCCGCCGCCGTTCTCCCGACCCGAGTGCCCATGAACGATCAGTTGCAACCCCTCAAGAAACAACCGCGAGCAGGCAAAGCCGGCCGCAGCGGAACCCAGGACGACATCGTCTATGCGCATATCTTCGAGGCCATCCTCGAACAGCGCCTGGCGCCCGGCACCAAGTTGAGCGAAGAAGCGCTGGGGGAGATCTTCGGGGTCAGCCGCACCATCATCCGCCGCGCGCTGTCGCGCCTGGCCCATGAAGGCGTTGTGCTGTTGCGGCCGAACCGTGGCGCGGTGGTGGCGAGCCCGAGCGTCGAAGAGGCGCGGCAGGTGTTCCTGGCCCGCCGTCTGGTGGAGCGGGCGATCACCGAGCTCGCCGTGCAGCACGCGACCGCCGAACAGCTCGCCGAACTGCGCCAGATGGTCAACGACGAACGCGACAGTTTCTCCCGCGGCGACCGCGGCGCCGGCATCCGGCTGTCGGGCGAGTTCCACCTGAAACTGGCCGAAGCGGCGAAGAACGCGCCGTTGATCAGCTTCCAGCGCAGCCTGGTCTCGCAGACCTCGCTGATCATCGCCCAGTACGAAAGCGGCAACCGTTCCCACTGCTCCTACGACGAGCACACCCAGCTGATCGACGCCATCGAAAAGCGCGACGGCGAGCTGGCGGTGAACCTGATGATGCACCACATGGATCATATCGACAGCAAGCTCAACCTCGATGAGGAAAGCGCGTCGGACGACCTGCATGCGGTGTTCTCGCACCTGTTGCAGACCAAGAAGCCGGGGCGCCCTGCGGCCAAGCTCTGAGCCGGGAGCATCCTCAGCCCCTGCGGTGTCCTGACGGACGCCATCGCCGGCAGGCTGGCTCCCACGGTGTCTTGCGGCGGCAACAGATTCTGCATTCACCCCAGACCCTGTGGGAGCCAGCCTGCTGGCGATGGCGGCATGCACATACCCTGTGGGAGTTGGCTTGCCAACGATGAGGCCTGACAGGCAACAAAAATCCCCCGGACCGAAACGGCCCGGGGGATTTTTTATGCCCGAAAGAATCAGCGCTGATGCACCAGCGCGCCGGCGGCGTAGGTCTGCGCCACGGTGCGGTCATCCCCCAGGGTCATCAGCACGAACAGCGTCTCGGCGATGTTGTTCGCCTGCTTCAGGCGATAGCCCAGCAGCGGCGTGGCGTTGTAGTCCAGCACCAGGAAGTCGGCGTCGGAGCCCGGCTGCAGGTTGCCGATCTTGTCATCCAGGCGCAGCGCCCGGGCGCCGCCGAGGGTGGCCAGGTACAGCGACTTGAACGGGCTCAGGCGGGCGCCCTGCAGCTGCATCACCTTGTAGGCTTCGTTCAGGGTCTGCAGCAGCGAGAAACTGGTGCCGCCGCCCACGTCCGTGCCCAGGCCGACGTTGAGCTTGTGCTTCTCGGCCATCGGCAGGTTGAACAGGCCGCTGCCGAGGAAGAAGTTCGAGGTCGGGCAGAACGAGATCGCCGAACCGGTTTCCGCCAGCCGCGCGCATTCCTCGTCGCACAGGTGCACGCCGTGGGCGAACACCGAGCGTTCGCCGAGCAGCCGGTAGTGGTCGTAGACGTCCAGGTAGCCCTTGCGCTCCGGGAACAGTGCCTTGACCCACTCGATTTCCTTGAGGTTCTCGCTGATGTGGGTCTGCATGTACAGATCCGGGTACTCGGTGAGCAACTGGCCGGCGAGGGTGAGCTGCTCCGGGGTGCTGGTGGGGGCGAAGCGCGGGGTGACCGCGTAGTGCAGGCGGCCCTTGCCGTGCCAGCGCTCGATCAGCGCCTTGCTGTCCAGGTAGCTGGATTCGGCGGTGTCGGTCAGGTAGTCCGGCGCGTTGCGGTCCATCATCACCTTGCCGGCGATCATGCGCAGGTCGAGCTTCTCGGCGGCCTCGAAGAATGAGTTCACCGACTGCGGGTGCACGCTGCCGAACACCAGCGCGGTGGTGGTGCCGTTGCGCAGCAGTTCCTTGATGAAGATGTCGGCCACCTCGTCGGCGTGGGCCTTGTCGCCGAACTGGCTTTCGCACGGGAAGGTGTAGGTGTTCAGCCAGTCCAGCAACTGCTCGCCGTAGGCGCCGACCATGCCGGTCTGCGGCAGGTGGATGTGGGTGTCGATGAAGCCCGGGGTGATCAGCGCGTCCTGGTAGTGGGTGATCTCGATGTCCGCCGCCAGGGTCGGCAGCAGTTCGCTGGCGTGGCCCAGGGCGCTGATCTTGCCGTCGTCGACCACCAGCAGGCCGTCCTCGAAGTATTCGTAGGAGGCTTCGATGCCGACCTCGGCGGGGTCGGCGATGCTGTGCAGGATGGCGGCGCGGTAGGCTTTGCGGGTCGAAGGCATGACGGTTCTCAGTTTGAGGCTTTAAGGTGGGCGGCCTGGCTGCGGCGGGAAACCGGCAGCAGCTTGGCGATCGGTTCAGCGCCGGCGGTGTGCTGGCCGAAGTTGGCGTTGTAGGTGGCGATGATCTCGCCGGCGATGGAGATGGCGATTTCCGCAGGCAGCTTGCCTTTGACTTCGCCGATGCCCATCGGGCAGCGCATGCGTTGCACGACGCCGGCGTCGAAGCCGCGGTCACGCAGGCGGTGTTCGAACTTGGCGCGTTTGGTCTTCGAGCCGATCAGGCCGAAGTAGGCGAAATCGTTGCGCTTGAGGATCGCGGCGGTGAGCTCCAGGTCCAGCTGATGGTTGTGGGTCATGACGATGCAGTAGCTGCCGGCGGGCAGGTCGTCGATTTCGTCCACAGGCTCTTCGGCGACGATCTTGCGCACGCCGTGGGGGATCTGTGCGGGGAATTCCTCTTCCCGCGAATCGATCCAGCGCACCCGGCACGGCAGGCCGGCGAGCAGCGGCACCAGCGCCCGGCCGACATGGCCGGCGCCGAACACGGCGACCTGCGCCTGCACCTGGCCCATCGGCTCGAACAGCAGCACCGTGGCGCCGCCGCAGCACTGGCCGAGGCTGGCGCCGAGGCTGAAGCGCTCCAGGTGGGTGTCCTGCCGGCCGCTGGCGAGCATCTCGCGGGCGATCTGCATGGCCTTGTATTCCAGGTGTCCGCCGCCGATGGTGTCGAACGCCTGGCGGGCGCTGACGACCATTTTCGAGCCGGCGTTGCGCGGCGTCGAGCCGAGCTCTTCGATGATGGTCACCAGCACGCAGGGCTCGCCCTGGTTCTGCAGGTCGGCGAGGGCGTCGATCCAGTTGTACATGTTCACCTCGACATCGTCGTTGTCTGTTCGGGCCTTATCGCCAGCAGGCTGGCTCCCACACGGTGATCCGTGTCATGGCGACCCTGTGCGGTCACCGCAGATCCCTTGTGGGAGCCAGCCCTGCTGGCGATCGGGCTCACCCGGGGCTCAGAGCGGAGCCAGCTCGGTTTCGGCCTCGACCGCTTTCGCGACCTTCAGCCGGCGCATCTGCTCGCAGCCCCACAGCACCCGCTCCGGCGTCGCCGGGGCGTCGATCTTGGGCTGGTGCCTGTAGTCGCCGAGGCTCGCCACGGCGTCCTTGATCGCGCACCAGGCGGCGATGCCGAGCATGAACGGCGGCTCGCCCACGGCCTTGGAGTGGAACACGGTGTCTTCCGGGTTCTTGCGGTTCTCCACCAGCTTCACCCGCAGGTCCACCGGCATGTCCGCCACGGCCGGGATCTTGTAGCTGGCCGGGCCGTTGGTCATCAGCTTGCCCTTGTTGTTCCACACCAGCTCTTCGGTGGTCAGCCAGCCCATGCCCTGGACGAAGCCGCCCTCGACCTGGCCGATGTCGATGGCCGGGTTCAGCGAGGCGCCCACGTCGTGGAGGATGTCGGTGCGCAGCATCTTGTACTCGCCGGTCAGGGTGTCGACGATCACCTCGCAGCACGCCGCACCGAAGGCGAAGTAGTAGAACGGCCGGCCGCGGGCCTGGCTGCGGTCGTAGTAGATCTTCGGGGTCTTGTAGAACCCGGTGCTCGACAGCGACACCTGATTGAAATAAGCCTGCTGGATCAGCGCCTCGAAGGTCAGGATGTGGTCGCGGATGCGCACGTGGCCGTTGTGGAACACCACGTCCTCTTCGCTGACCTTGTACTGGCGGGCGGCGAACTCGACCAGGCGTTTCTTGATGGTTTCCGCTGCGTTCTGCGCGGCCTTGCCGTTGAGGTCGGCGCCGCTGGAGGCGGCGGTCGGCGAGGTGTTCGGCACCTTGTCGGTGTTGGTCGCGGTGATCTGCACCCGGTCGATCTCGACCTGGAACACTTCGGCCACCACCTGGGCGACCTTGGTGTTCAGGCCCTGGCCCATTTCCGTGCCGCCGTGGTTCAGGTGGATGCTGCCGTCGGTGTAGACGTGCACCAAGGCCCCGGCCTGGTTGAGGAAGCTGGCGGTGAAGGAAATGCCGAACTTCACCGGGGTCAGCGCCAGGCCCTTCTTCAGGATCGGGCTGTTGGCGTTGTAGCGGCGGATCGCTTCGCGGCGCTCGGCGTACTGGCTGCTTTCTTCCAGCTCGGCGGTCATTTCCTCGAGCATGTTGTGCTCGACCGTCTGGTAATAGTGGGTGACGTTGCGCTCGGTCTTGCCGTAGTAGTTGGCCTTGCGCACCGCCAGCGGATCGAGGTTCAGGTGGCGGGCGATGGCGTCCATCACCTCTTCGATGGCGACCATCCCCTGCGGGCCGCCGAAGCCGCGGTAGGCGGTGTTCGAGGCGGTGTTGGTCTTGCAGCGGTGACCGTTGATGGTCGCGTCGCCCAGGTAGTAGGAGTTGTCGGAGTGGAACATCGCCCGGTCGACGATGGACGCCGACAGGTCCGGCGAGCAGCCGCAGTTGCCGGCCAGCTCCATGGCGATGCCGTGCAGGCGCCCGGTGCTGTCGAAGCCGACGTCGTACTCGACGTAGAAGGGGTGACGCTTGCCGGTCATCAGCATGTCCTCGACCCGCGGCAGGCGCATCTTGGTCGGCTGGCCGGTGAGGTGCGCGATGACCGCGCACAGGCACGCGGGACTGGCGGCCTGGGTTTCCTTGCCGCCGAAGCCGCCGCCCATGCGGCGCATGTCGACCACCACCTTGTTCATCGACACGTCCAGCACTTCGGCCACCAGCTTCTGCACTTCGGTGGGGTTCTGCGTGGAGCAGTAGACGATCATGCCGCCGTCTTCGGTGGGCATCACCGAGGAAATCTGCGTCTCCAGGTAGAAGTGCTCCTGGCCGCCGATGTGCAGGGTGCCCTGGATGCGGTGTTCGGCGGTGGCCAGCGCATTGGCCGAGTCGCCGCGCTGGTGGGTGTGGCTGTCCAGGACGAAGTGGCGCTTGCGCAGGGCTTCGACCACGTCCAGCACCGGTTCCAGGTCTTCGTATTCGACGATCGCGGCCATGGCGGCCTTGCGTGCGGTCTCAAGGTCCCGGGCGGCGACGGCCAGCACCGGCTGACCGACGAACTGCACGTCATCGATGGCCAGCAGCGGGTCGCCGGGCAGCAGCGGGCCGATGTCCTTCAGGCCCGGCACGTCGGCGTGGGTGATGGCGATGCGCACGCCTTCGAAGGCGTAGCAAGGGCTGGTGTCGATGCGCAGGATCTTCGCGTGAGCGCGGTCCGACAGCCGTGCGTAGACGTGCAGCTGGTTGGGGAATTCCAGGCGGTCGTCGATGTACTGCGCTTCACCGGACACATGTTTGGCGGCGCTGTCGTGCTTGACGCTGCGGCCGACACCGGTGGTCAAGTCCTGGGCGAACAGTTGCGCCAGCTCGGCCTGGGACTTCTCTGCGGCGTGATGGTTAGACATAAGCGGTCACCCGGGTCTCGATGTGCGGTGTTTGCAGTTCGATGAAGTATTTGCGCAACAGGTTCTGCGCGCTGAGCAGGCGGTATTCCTTGCTGGCGCGGAAGTCCGAGAGCGGCGTGAAGTCATCGGCCAGGGCGGCGCAGGCGCGTTCGACCACGGCGTTGTTGAACGGCTGGCCCAAAAGGACGGCTTCGCAGTGGGCGGCGCGTTTGGGGATCGCGGCCATGCCGCCGAAGGCGACGCGGGCGTCGGCGATCACGCCGTTGTCGATGCGCAGGTTGAACGCGGCGCAGACGGCGGAGATGTCATCGTCCAGGCGCTTGGACACCTTGTAGGCGCGGAAGCGCTGCTCGGCGCTGGCGCGGGGCACGATGATCTTCTCGATGAATTCGCTTTCCTGGCGTGCGGTCACCCGGTAATCGATGAAGTAATCCTCCAGGGCCAGGGTGCGCCGGGTGTCGCCCTTGCACAGCACGATCTGCGCGCCGAGGGCGATCAGCAGGGGCGGGGAGTCGCCGATCGGCGAGGCGTTGCCGATGTTGCCGCCCAGGGTGCCCTGGTTGCGGATCTGCAGGGAGGCGAACCGGTGCAGCAGTTCGCCGAAGTCCGGGTATTCGGCGTTCAGGGCGTCGTAGCAGTCGGAGAGGGCGGCGGCCGCGCCGATCTCCAGGCGGTCGTCGAAGCGCTCGATGCGTTTCATTTCGGCGACGTTGCCCACGTAGATCATCACCGGCAGCGGCCGGTGGAACTGGGTGACCTCCAGCGCCAGGTCAGTGCCGCCGGCCAGCAGGCGGGCCTGTGGATAAGCGTCGTAGAGGTCGGCCAGGTCGGCCACGGTCAGCGGCACCAGGCAACGCTTGTCGCCGCTGTTGAGTTCGCCGATGTCGGTGGGGGCGATGGCCTTGAGGCGGGCGATGGTCTCGGCTTCGCGGGCGTCGAACTGATCCGC
This sequence comes from Pseudomonas sp. NPDC089534, assembly GCF_044749305.1. NCBI lineage: Bacteria > Pseudomonadati > Pseudomonadota > Gammaproteobacteria > Pseudomonadales > Pseudomonadaceae > Pseudomonas > Pseudomonas sp. NPDC089534. Next base: position 30,121 of record NZ_JBIVHR010000034.1, read on the forward strand.
CTGCTTGCCGCAGCACGACTGCTCGGCGGCGGCCAGGATCGGCCGGTAGCCGGTGCAGCGGCAGAGGTTGCCGGCCAGCGCTTCTTGGGCCTTGTGGGTGTCCGGCGCGTCGCTGTTCTTTTGCAGGGCGAACAGCGACATCACGAAACCGGGGGTGCAGAAGCCGCACTGCGAGCCGTGGCACTCGACCATGGCTTTCTGCACGCTGTGCAGTTCGCCCTTGTGCTTGAGATCCTCGACGCTGATCAACTGCTTGCCGTGCAGGGACGAAACGAACGTCAGGCACGAGTTGAGGCTGCGGTAGCGGATGCGTTCGCGGCCATCGTCATCCGTCTGCAGTTCGCCGACCACCACGGTGCACGCGCCGCAGTCGCCGCTGGCGCAGCCTTCTTTGGTGCCGGTCTTGCCCACGTGTTCGCGCAGGTAGTTGAGCACCGTCAGGTTCGGGTCCAGGGCGTGCTCGCTTCGGAGTTCCTGGTTGAGTAAAAACTGGATCACGGATGGCCTCGCAGACTCATTATTGTTGTTGACCGATGGGAACCGAATTTAGCAGGTCTGACTTTTCGGTCAATGGTTTTCTGACTTAAAGGTCAGGAAAACCGCTTTTGTCGATCGACAACCTGTCTCTTCAGTATTGACCCTCGCCGGGCTACCCGCTTTTTTGCGGGATCCGTGCCAAAAACCGCCGAGTGGGCACTCCGCCACACCCCCTCAATTGCGCTACACTGCGCCGCTTGTGCAGATCGAAGAGTTTGAAGGACAACCATGACGTTCAAGGCGCCGGACAGCCTCGCCGAGCAAATCGCTCACCACCTCGCCGAACGGATCATCCGTGGCGAAATGAAGCCGGGGGAGCGCATCCAGGAACAGAAGGTCACGCAGGCGCTCAACGTCAGCCGCGGCTCGGTCCGCGAAGCCTTGCTGATCCTCGAACGCCGCCACCTGATCGCGATCCTGCCGCGCCGCGGCGCCCACGTGACGGAACTGACCGCGCACAAGGTGCGCAGCCTGTGCACGCTGATGAGCGAGCTGTACATCCTGCTCGGCAACTCGGTGGCCAACGGCTGGCAGGTGCAGGCCGACATGGCGCCGTTCGTGCAGATCCAGCAGCGCCTGGCCGCCAGTTACGCGCGCCAGGACATCCGCTCCTTCGTCGACGACAGCTTCAGCGTGATGCGCGCCGCGTATCCGTTCGCCGACAACCCGTACCTTCAGGAAACCGTCGAGAACCTGCAGCCGGCCATGAGCCGCGCCTATTTCCTGGCGCTGGAGCAGCGCAAGGCCGAGATGAGCGAGTTCCTCGAACTGTTCGAACGCCTGCTGGCCGCAGTGCTCGCCCGTGACCTGCCGCAGATCCGCACCGTGCTGACGGCCTACGCCCAGCGCAGCTGCGATCTGGTGGTGTCTGCCCTGACGGCGGCCTGACCTTGCGGCTCAAGTGCATCAAACTGGCGGGGTTCAAGTCCTTCGTCGATCCGACCACGGTCAACTTCCCGAGCAACATGGCGGCGGTGGTCGGGCCTAACGGCTGCGGCAAGTCGAACATCATCGACGCCGTGCGCTGGGTCATGGGCGAGAGCTCGGCCAAGAACCTGCGCGGCGAGTCGATGACCGACGTCATCTTCAACGGCTCGACCAGCCGCAAGCCGGTGAGCCAGGCCAGCATCGAACTGGTGTTCGACAACGCCGACGGCACGTTGGTCGGCGAGTACGCGGCCTATGCCGAGATCTCGATCCGCCGCAAGGTCACCCGCGACGGCCAGAACAGCTATTACCTCAACGGCGCCAAGTGCCGCCGCAAGGACATCACCGACATCTTCCTCGGCACCGGCCTGGGCCCGCGCAGCTACTCGATCATCGAGCAGGGGATGATCTCCAAGCTGATCGAGGCCAAGCCGGAGGACCTGCGCAACTTCATCGAAGAGGCGGCCGGGATCTCCAAGTACAAGGAGCGCCGGCGCGAGACGGAAAACCGCATCCGCCGCACCCACGAGAACCTCGCCCGCCTGACCGACCTGCGCGAAGAGCTCGAGCGCCAGCTCGAACGCCTGCACCGCCAGGCCCAGTCCGCCGAGAAGTATCAGGAATACAAGGCCGAAGAGCGTCAGCTCAAGGCGCAACTGTCGGCCCTGCGCTGGCAGGACCTGAACGATCAGGTCGGCCAGCGCGAATCGGTGATCGGCAGCCAGGAAGTCAGCTTCGAGGCGCTGGTCGCCGAGCAGCGCAACGCCGACGCGGCCATCGAGCGCCTGCGCGACGGTCACCATGACCTGTCCGAACGCTTCAATCTGGTGCAGGGGCGCTTCTATTCGGTCGGCGGCGACATCGCCCGGGTCGAACAGAGCATCCAGCACGGCCAGCAGCGCCTGCGCCAGTTGCAGGACGACCTGAAAGAGGCCGAGCGCGCCCGGCTCGAAACCGAATCGCACCTGGGCCACGACCGCACGCTGCTGCTGACCCTGGGCGAAGAGCTGGACATGCTCACCCCCGAGCAGGAAGTCACCAGCGCCGCCGCCGAGGAGTCCGCCGCCGCCCTGGAAGAAGCCGAGCTGACCATGCACGGCTGGCAGGAACAGTGGGACACCTTCAACCTGGCTTCCGCCGAGCCCCGGCGTCAGGCCGAGGTGCAGCAGTCGCGGATCCAGCAGCTCGAAACCAGCCTGGAGCGCCTGGCCGACCGCCAGAAGCGCCTGGGCGAGGAGCGGGCGCTGTTGGCGGCCGATCCGGAAGACGCGGCGATCATGGAACTGAGCGAGCAGCTCGCCGAATCCGAAGCGACCCTTGAGGATCTGCAGACCAGCGAAGAAGCGCAGGTCGAGAAGCTCGAACAACTGCGCCAGGAACTGCAGCAGGCATTGACCGCCCAGCAGCAGGCCCAGGGCGATCTGCAGCGGCTCAACGGCCGTCTGGCGTCGCTTGAGGCCTTGCAGCAGGCGGCGCTCGATCCGGGCACCGGCACTGCCGAATGGCTGCGCGAGCACAACCTGGCCGAGCGTCCGCGCCTGGCCGAGGGCCTGAAGGTCGAGGCCGGCTGGGAACTGGCGGTGGAAACCGTGCTCGGCGCCGACCTGCAAGCGGTGCTGGTGGATGATTTCGCCGGTTTGGACCTGTCCGGGTTCGAGCAGGGCGACCTGCGCTTGCTCAGCCCCGCCGGCGATGGCGTGCGGGCGGCCGGCAGCCTGCTGGACAAGGTCGAGGCGCAGATCGATCTGTCGCCGTGGCTCGGCCAGGTCAAACCGGTCGACAGCCTGGAGCAGGCCTTGGCCCTGCGCGCGCAATTGAGCGCCGGGCAAAGCCTGATCAGCCGCGACGGCTATTGGGTCGGCCAGCACTTCCTGCGGGTGCGCCGCGCCAGCGAGGCCGAAAGCGGCGTGCTGGCCCGGGGGCAGGAAATCGACAACCTGCAGCTCGAACGCGAAGAGCGCGAAGCCACCGTCGAGGCCATGGAAACCCGCTTGCAGAACCTGCGTGCGCAGCAGCGCCAGCAGGAGAACGGCCGCGAGCACCTGCGCAGGCTGCTGCAGGACGAGGCCCGTCAGCAAGGGGAACTCAAGGCCCAGCTGTCCGCCGGCAAGGCCAAGATCGAGCAGTTGACCCTGCGTCGCACCCGTCTGGACGAAGAGTTGATCGAACTCGACGAGCAGCGGGCGATGGAGCACGAACACATCGGCGAATCGCGGATGCAGCTGCAGGACGCCCTCGACGCCATGGCCCAGGACACCGAACAGCGCGAGCTGCTGCTGGCCCAGCGCGACAGCCTGCGCGAGCGCCTCGATCGGGTGCGCCAGGAAGCCCGCCAGCACAAGGATCACGCCCATCAGTTGGCGGTGCGCCTCGGTTCGTTGCGCGCGCAGCATGATTCCACCCGGCAGGCGCTGGAGCGTCTGCAGATGCAGGCCGAGCGGCTCACGGAAAAGCGTGAGCAACTGAACCTGAACCTGGAGGAGGGCGAGGCGCCGCTGGAAGAGCTGCGCCTCAAGCTGGAAGAGTTGCTCGAAAAGCGCATGAGCGTCGACGAAGAGCTCAAGACCGCGCAGATCGCCCTGGAAGACGCCGATCGCGAACTGCGCGACGCGGAAAAGCGCCGCACCCAGGCCGAACAGCAATCGCACCTGATCCGTGGCCAGCTCGAACAGCAGCGCATGGAATGGCAAGCCCTGACCGTGCGCCGCACGGCCCTGCAGGACCAATTGCTGGCCGACGGCTACGACCTCCACGGCGTGCTCAATACCCTGAGCGCCGAAGCCAACGAGAAAGAGGCCGAAGAGGAACTGGAACGCATCGCCGCGCGCATTCAGCGCCTGGGCGCGATCAACCTCGCGGCGATCGACGAATATCAGCAACAATCCGAGCGTAAACGTTATCTGGATGCCCAGGACGCCGATCTGGTGGAAGCGCTGGAGACCCTGGAGAACGTCATCCGCAAGATCGACAAGGAGACCCGCAACCGTTTCAAGGATACCTTTGATCAGATCAATGGCGGTTTGCAGGCCCTTTTCCCGAAAGTTTTCGGTGGCGGCAGCGCGTATTTGGAACTGACGGGCGAAGATCTACTCGATACAGGGGTGACGATCATGGCGCGGCCGCCAGGGAAGAAGAACAGCACCATCCATTTGCTCTCCGGCGGGGAAAAGGCCCTGACCGCGTTGGCACTGGTCTTTGCGATCTTCAAGTTGAATCCGGCGCCGTTCTGCATGCTCGATGAAGTTGACGCGCCACTGGATGACGCTAACGTTGGACGCTACGCACGGTTGGTCAAAGAGATGTCGCAGACGGTGCAGTTCATCTATATCACCCACAACAAGATCGCCATGGAAATGGCCGATCAGTTGATGGGGGTGACGATGCACGAGCCCGGTTGCTCGAGGTTGGTGGCGGTGGATGTCGAGGAGGCGATGGCGATGGTGGATGCCTGAGCCAGGGTGTCGTCGGAGGAGTGTTTTCGGTCTGTAGGACTTCATAACCGGTTCCGACTTGCTGGCCAATCGACATAAACGCGCAAGCCAATGTGACAGACGGTGTAAAGTTGCCTTTGGTCGTGCTAGTTTAATGTCAATTTTTCGTATACGTGGGTAAAACGCCTGTCAGAACATAGAGTTGGCGCCACGTTTTAAAGCGGTTTGCACAATGTAAACCCCTTATTTTTCAGCATTTTTCATAGAGGCACGGGATTACATGGAAATCGGTCTGAGCGAGTGGCTGATCGTCATCGGCATCATTGTGATAGCCGGTATTCTTTTCGATGGCTGGCGCCGCATGCGCGGCGGCAAGGGAAAACTGAAATTCCGTCTTGACCGCAGTCTGTCCAACCTGCCGGACGAGGACAGCAACGCCGAGTTGCTGGGCCCGGCCCGCGTGCTGGAGACCCACAAGGAACCGCAGCTGGACGAGCATGACCTGCCGTCGGTGAGCATGCCCGCCCGTGAACCGCGCGAACCGCGTGAGTCCGGCTCCAAGCGCGGCAAGCGCGGCGGCAACAGCCCGGCCCAGGGCGACCTGGATCTGGACGTGGACGCCGGCCCGAGCTTCAGCAGCCGTGACGATGACTTCATCGCCGACACCAAGCCGTCGCCGGCGGTGGGCGACAAGGATCAGCCGCAGGCCGAGGAAGTGCTGGTGATCAGCGTGATCTGCCGCGACCCGGCCGGCTTCAAAGGCCCGGCGCTGCTGCAGAACATCCTGGAAAGCGGCCTGCGTTTCGGCGAGATGGACATCTTCCACCGCCACGAAAGCATGGCCGGCAACGGCGAGGTGCTGTTCTCCATGGCCAACGCGGTCAAGCCGGGCATCTTCGATCTGGACGACATCGACCATTTCAGCACCCCGGCCGTGAGCTTCTTCCTCGGCCTGCCGGGCCCGCGTCATCCGAAGCAGGCTTTCGACGTGATGGTGGCCGCCGCCCGCAAGCTGTCCCAGGAACTGAACGGCGAGCTGAAAGACGACCAGCGCAGCGTCCTGACCGCGCAGACCATCGAGCACTACCGTCAGCGCATCGTCGAGTTCGAACGCCGCGCCCTGACCCAGAAGCGTTGATCCAAAAGGTTGCCCCGCGATGCGCCGGGCAATCGGCAAAACAGATTGAGCAGCCTCGGCTGCTCTTTTGCTTTATGAGAGAACACCCATGACTGCCGTCGAAACCCGCATTCTAGAGCTGCGCGCCGAGCTCGATCAGCACAACTACCGTTACCACGTCCTCGACGAGCCGAGCATTCCGGACGCCGAGTACGACCGGCTGTTCCATGAGCTCAAGGCCCTGGAAGCGGCCCATCCGGAACTGGTCACCCAAGACTCGCCGACCCAGCGCGTCGGCAGCGTGGCGCTGACGGCATTCACCCAGGTGCGCCATGAAGTGCCGATGCTCAGCCTCGGCAACGCCTTCGAAGAGACCGACATGCGCGAGTTCGACCGGCGGGTGAGCGAAGGCCTGGACCTGCCGGCCGGCGACCTGTTCGGCGGCGGGGCGGCGGTGGAGTACAGCTGCGAGCCCAAGCTCGATGGCCTGGCCGTCAGCCTGCTGTACCAGGACGGCCTGCTGGTGCGCGGCGCGACCCGCGGCGACGGCACCACCGGCGAAGACATCAGCGTCAACGTGCGCACCGTGCGCAACATCCCGCTGAAGCTGCACGGCAGCGGCTGGCCGGCGACCCTGGAGGTGCGCGGCGAAGTGTTCATGTCCAAGGCCGGTTTCGAGCGCCTCAACGAGTCGCAGCTGGAGACCGGCGGCAAGACCTTCGCCAACCCGCGCAACGCCGCCGCCGGCAGCCTGCGCCAGCTCGATTCGAAGATCACCGCCAACCGTCCGCTGGAATTCTGCTGCTACGGCATCGGCCAGGTGTCCCACGACATCGCCGACACCCACATCGGCAACCTCAAGCAGCTCCAGGCCTGGGGCATGCCGATCAGCCACGAGCTGAAACTGGCCAAGGGCATCGACGAGTGCCTGGACTACTACCGCGACATCGGCGAGCGGCGCAACGGGCTGGCCTACGAGATCGACGGCGTGGTGTTCAAGGTCAACAGCATCGCCGACCAGCGCGAGCTGGGCTTCCGCGCACGGGAGCCGCGCTGGGCCATCGCCCACAAGTTCCCGGCCATGGAGGAGCTCACCGAGCTGCTCGACGTGGAATTCCAGGTCGGCCGCACCGGCGCCGTCACGCCCGTGGCGCGCCTCAAGCCGGTCAAGGTGGCCGGCGTCACCGTGGCCAACGCCACGCTGCACAACATGGACGAAGTGGCGCGCCTGGGCCTGATGATCGGCGACACCGTGATCATCCGCCGCGCCGGCGACGTGATCCCGCAGGTGGTGCAGGTCGTCGCCGAGCGCCGTCCTGACGATGCGCGGCCGGTGCAGATCCCCGAGAGCTGCCCGGTCTGCGGTTCCCATGTCGAGCGTACGCAGCTGGTCAAGCGCAGCAAGGGCCGCGAAACCGTCAGCGAAGGCGCGGTGTACCGGTGCGTCGGCCGTCTGGCCTGCGGGGCGCAGCTCAAGCAGGCGATCATTCACTTCGTGTCCCGTCGGGCCATGGACATCGAAGGGCTGGGCGACAAGAGCGTCGAGCAGTTGGTGGACGAAGGGCTGGTGAGTTCGCCGGCCGATCTGTACGCGCTCAAGTTCGACGACATCGTCGATCTGGAAGGCTTCGCCGAGGTGTCGAGCAACAAGCTGCTGGCCGCCATCGAAGACAGCAAGAAACCGGGGTTGGCGCGCTTCATCTATGCGCTCGGCATCCCGGACGTCGGCGAGGAAACGGCCAAGGTGCTGGCGCGTTCGCTGGGTTCCCTTGAGCGTGTGCAGCAGGCCTTGCCGCAGGTGCTGACCTACCTGCCGGACATCGGCCTGGAGGTGGCGCACGAAATCCACAGCTTCTTCGAAGACGACCACAACCGTCAGGTGATCGGCGAGTTGCTGGGGCATGGCCTGCAGATTCAGGATCAGGGTGAGCTGGGGGCGGAGTTCGCCGCCAGCACCACGCTGGGCGGCTTGCTCGACAAGCTGCACATTCCGTCGGTCGGCCCGGGCGGCGCGCAGAAGCTGGCGGACAAGTTCGGTTCGCTCGAAGGGGTGATGAACGCCGACTGGCTGGACATGCGCCAGGCGTTGCCGGAGAAGCAGGCCAATTCGGTCCGCGAGTTTTTCGCCTTGCCGGAGCACCGCCGGTTGGCCGAGTCCGCCGAGCGGCAATTGCGCGATTTCGGCATGCACTGGCAGAGCGAAAAGAAAGTCGTCGAAGGCCTGCCGCTGGCCGGTCAGACCTGGGTGCTGACCGGCACGCTGGAGCTGATGAGCCGCGACATCGCCAAGGAAAAGCTTGAAAGCCTAGGCGCCAAGGTGGCTGGCTCCGTGTCGGCCAAGACCCATTGCGTGGTCGCCGGCCCCGGCGCCGGCTCGAAACTGGCCAAGGCCAATGAGCTGGGGCTCAAGGTGTTGGACGAAGAGGCGTTCGTGGCGTTCCTGAAGGGGCACGGCATCGCTGTCTGACGGTAACTGCCTTTGTGGCGAGGGAGCTTGCTCCCGCTCGGCGGCGCAGCCGTCGCAATCCTGCGCACGCAAGCGAGCGGGAGCAAGCTCCCTCACCACAATGCCGCACCGATGATCTAGGCTTGGCTGGCGCAATCCTTTGGAAGAGATCGCCATGTACCGCTTCTTCGAGCAGCTCGGTTCCCGCCTCATCGCGCCGTTCGCGGGCGAGCCTTCACGCAGCAGCAAAGTCTGGCCGTGCCGTTGCGGCCAGTCGCTGTTTTTCCGCAACAGCCAGTGCCTTGCGTGCGGCGCGGTGCTCGGCTACCAGCCGGACCGGGCGCTGCTGACCTCGCTGCAGCCGGGGCCGGAGCAGGGCACCTGGACGCTGGACGCCGACCCGGACGCCGGCCTGTTCCGCCGCTGCGCCAACCTCGACACGCCCGCCGCCTGCAATTGGCTGCTGCCGGCCATCGGCGATGACACCCTGTGCGCCGCATGCCGGCTCAACCGCACCGTTCCGGACTTGTCCGATGCGCAGAACCCCGAGCGCTGGCGCAAGGTGGAGATCGCCAAGCGGCGGCTGGTGGCGCAACTGATCAGCCTCGGCCTGCCGGTGATCCCCAAGACCGTGGATGAAGACGCCGGCCTGGCCTTCGACTTCATCGGCACCGACCGCGAGGGCAACGCGCCCGTGACCGGCCACGCCAACGGCCTGATCACCCTCGACATCAAGGAAGCCGACGATGCCCACCGCGAGCAGGTGCGGGCGGCGATGCACGAGCCCTACCGCACGCTGCTCGGGCATTTTCGCCACGAGGTCGGGCACTACTACTGGGATCGCCTGATCTTCAACGGGCCCTGGCTCGGGGCGTTCCGCAGCCTGTTCGGCGACGAGCGCGCCAGTTACGCCGAAGCGCTGGAGCGGCACTATCGGGAAGGCGCCCCGGCGGACTGGCAGCAAAGCCACGTCAGCGCCTACGCCACCATGCACCCGTGGGAAGACTGGGCGGAAACCTGGGCGCACTACCTGCACATGATGGATGCCGTGGACACGGCGCTGGGCTTCGGCATGAGCGCGCGGGAGGTGGAACTGGACTATCCGCCGTTCCCGGCCAGCGCGCTGTATGACCCGGAGCATCCCGAAGGGCCGGCGTTCCTCTCGTTCGTCAACGCCTGGATCGAGCTGGCGGGGATGCTCAACGAACTGTCGCGCAGCATGGGCCAGCCGGATTTCTATCCCTTCGCGCTGCCGTCGGCGGTCATCGCCAAGCTGCATTTCATCCACCTGGTGATCCAGCAGGCCGGCGGCAGGGCGGACGAAGTGCTACAGGCGCAATAGCAAGTGCTTGAACCTCTTCATGTTTTTAATCTGCAACCAGCGGTTGTAACTTCGCCTCAGATAGGTACAATGGCGCGGCTCGCCGACAGGTGAGCGTCGTTATGGTGACCCCATCGGTCCCCCCGCAACGATCAGCCGTGAACCCGGTCAGGCCTGGAAGGGAGCAGCCGCAGCGGTGACATTGTGTGCCGGGGTGTGGCTGGTGGGGTCGCCACCTTAACGAACATCGAACGAATCAACCAGAACTGCATGGGTTTCGCCCACTGCGGTTTTTTTGTGCCTGCGATTTGCCGGCCGGTCCGCCGACCCCGTGCGGGAGCGAGCCTGCTCGCGATGACGGCAGCGCCCCGGCATCGATGCGACCGACAGTCCGCCTTCCGCAGCAGGCTCGCTCTCGCAAGGTCATCGGTTGCTTTCGGGCGTCCCGGTATACAGCCGGATGATGTCATCGATCTCCCCCGACATTTTCATCCGCAGCAGTGTGCGCAGAATCTTCTGCACCGGCACGTCCGGGTCGTTGCGCACGTAGCAGCCCACATTCTGCTCCTGCAGCACCGCCACCCCTTGCAGTTGCTGCCCCGGCAGCAGGCGCTGGTTGAACCAGTCCAGCGTCCACTGATTGCTCACGGCGTAGCGGTAGCGCCCGGCGATGAGTTTCTCCAGCACCTGTTCCTGGTTGCGGGCGTCTTCGCGCTGCAGGCGGCCGCTGTCGAACAGCGGTTGCAGGGTGGGGTAGGTGTAGCCCAGCACCGTGCCGATGGGCTGGTGCGCCAGGCTGGCCGGGTCGATGCCGGCGGGCGGGCCCTGAAGGCTGATCAGCAGGTCGCGCTGGAACAGCAGCGGCACGCTCCAGAGGTAGTCGCCGGACTGGTTGGGCAGCCAGGATTGCGCGGCATAGCAGCGCACGTCGACCTCGCCGTGCTCCATGGCGTTCTGCACCCGGGTGCGGGGCAGCACGTGGAACTGCGCCGGCACGCCCACCTGGGTCGCGAGGCTGAGCATCATGTCGTACAGGATGCCCTGGGTCGGGCGGCCGCGTTCGAGCTGCACCATCGGCATCGCCCAGCTGTCGGCGACGACGAAGCGCAGCGGCGCATCCGACGCCGTCACGTTCAGGCTGATCCCCAGCATTGCCCCCACGGCCCACCGCATAAACGCTCCGGTCATTCCCGATCCCGAACCGATAAACGCCTCTGACCATGCAGCTTAGCCAGATTAGGCGAGGACACCGGATGCAATTTTGCCCTTGCTCCGCTAGCATTAGCCGCTTCTGCTTCCTTTGCCGCGACGGTTTTCGATGAGTTATCAGGTTCTTGCACGTAAATGGCGTCCGCGCTCGTTCCGCGATAT
>NZ_JBIVHR010000034.1:41280-57729 GCF_044749305.1 Pseudomonas sp. NPDC089534
ACACCCCCCAGCCCCCCCACCGCCGCCGCGCTCGTTCCGCGAAATGGTCGGCCAGACCCATGTGCTCAAGGCTCTGATCAATGCCTTGGACAGCCAGCGGCTGCACCACGCGTACCTGTTCACCGGTACGCGCGGGGTGGGCAAGACCACCATTGCGCGGATCATCGCCAAATGCCTGAACTGTGAGACAGGTATCACTTCCAGCCCGTGCGGCGAGTGTTCGGTGTGCCGCGAGATCGACGAAGGCCGTTTCGTCGACCTGATCGAGATCGACGCCGCGAGCCGCACCAAGGTCGAGGACACCCGCGAACTGCTCGACAACGTGCAGTACGCCCCGAGCCGCGGGCGCTTCAAGGTCTACCTGATCGACGAAGTGCACATGCTCTCCAGCCACTCCTTCAACGCGCTGCTGAAAACGCTCGAGGAGCCGCCGCCCTACGTCAAGTTCATCCTGGCGACCACCGATCCGCAGAAACTTCCGGCAACGATTCTCTCGCGTTGCCTGCAGTTCTCCCTCAAGAACATGACCCCGGAGCGGGTGGTCGAGCACCTGACCCATGTGCTCGGCGCCGAAAACGTACCGTTCGAGGACGATGCCCTGTGGCTGCTGGGCCGCGCGGCGGACGGCTCGATGCGCGACGCCATGAGCCTGACCGACCAGGCCATCGCCTTCGGCGAAGGCAAGGTGCTGGCCGCCGATGTGCGGGCGATGCTCGGCACCCTGGATCACGGCCAGGTCTACGACGTGCTGCATGCGCTGATCGAAGGCGACGCCAAGGCGTTGCTCGAAGCCGTGCGCCATCTGGCCGAACAGGGCCCGGACTGGAACGGCGTGCTGTCGGAGATGCTCAACGTGCTGCACCGGGTGGCCATCGCCCAGGCGTTGCCGGACGGCGTCGACAACGGCCACGGCGACCGTGACCGCGTGCTGTCGCTGGCCCAGGCGCTGCCTGCCGAAGACGTGCAGTTCTACTACCAGATGGGCCTGATCGGTCGCCGCGACCTGCCGCTGGCGCCGGATCCGCGCGGCGGTTTCGAGATGGTGCTGCTGCGGATGCTGGCCTTCCGGCCCGCCGACGCGGCGGACGCCCCGAGGCAAACGCTAAAGCCGGTGGGGATCAGCCAGGCCACAGTTGATTCCGCGAACGCAGTGGCTGCCGCGCCGAAGGCTGCGCCGGCGGCGGTTGCCCCGGCCCCTGAGCCGGCCCCCGCGCCAGCGGCCGTTGCGCCGGTGCCCGCACCTGCGCCTGTCCCGGAACCGGCCCCGGAGCCTGTCCAGGCCGCTCCATCGGTCGCGCCTGAGCCGGAACCCGCCGTCGAGCCCGAACCCGTCGTCGACCTGCCGTGGAACGATCCGGTGGAAGCGGTTCCGGCGCAGCAGCCGGCCGTCGAGCCGGTGCTGGACACCGTCGCCGAGCAGCCGGATCTGCCGCCGGTGCTGTCGCCGACCCCGGACAGCGTGGTGCCGGACGCGCCGGAGTGGGCTTCGGCGGCGATTCCAGAGCCGTCCATGGCCGACGTCGCTGCGGCGACGCCCGGCATGGATGCCGATGACGAGCCGCCGTTGGACGAGGACTACATCGAGCCGGACATGGATTCGGCCTACAGTTACCTTGACGATCTGGCCAGCGAACACGCCGTCGAACCTGCGCCGGAGCCCGAACCCGAGCCTGCGGCAGCGCCGGCCACCGGCCTGGCCCTGCAATGGCTGGAGCTGTTCCCGAAACTGCCGGTCTCCGGCATGACCGGCAGCATCGCCGCCAACTGCACGCTGATCGCGGTCGATGGCGACCATTGGCTGCTGCACCTGGATCCGGCCCACAGCGCGCTGTTCAACGCCACCCAGCAGCGGCGGCTGAACGATGCGCTGAACCAGTACCACGGGCGCACGCTGGGCCTGACCATCGAGCTGATCAAGCCGGAGCAGGAAACGCCTGCCCAGGCGGCGTCCCGGCGCCGTGCCGACCGTCAGCGCGAGGCGGAGGAGTCGATCCACGGCGATCCGTTCATCCAGCAGATGGTGCAGCAGTTCGGCGCGGTCGTTCGGCACGATACTATTGAACCTGTCGATGCCCTGGTCGCCCAGGGCTAACCACTGAAGGCGCCGGGCCGCGAACGCCGGGCGCCGTTTTGATCCAAGTACTTTTGAGGTGATTCCCATGATGAAAGGTGGCATGGCCGGCCTGATGAAGCAGGCGCAGCAGATGCAGGAAAAAATGGCCAAGATGCAGGAAGAGCTGGCCAACGCCGAAGTGTCCGGCAAGGCGGGCGGCGACATGGTGAGCGTGGTCATGACCGGCCGTCACGACCTCAAGCGCGTCAGCATCGACCCGAGCCTGCTGCCGGGCCTGGACGATGACGACCGCGAAGTGATCGAAGACCTGGTGGCCGCCGCCGTCAACGACGCCGTGCGCAAGATCGAAGCCAACAGCCAGGAAAAGATGGGCAGCATGACGGCCGGCATGCAACTGCCGCCGGGCATGAAACTGCCGTTCTGATCGGCTTCGCGCATCGGACGGAACACGAAAATGCCAGGCGCTTGCCTGGCATTTTTGCAGGTGCCGACTTGAAGAGGCGTCCCGGGCCGGCGGGGCCGGACAATTGACGCTGTCCGGAGGCGCGGGTATAAACCGCGTCTCGTTGTTTTGTCGGACTTTTTCCCCATGAGCTTCAGCCCTTTGATTCGCCAACTGATCGACGCCCTGCGAACCTTGCCGGGAGTGGGTCAGAAAACTGCCCAGCGCATGGCGTTGCAGTTGCTCGAACGCGACCGCAGCGGCGGCACGCGTCTGGCCCAGGCGCTGAGCCAGGCCATGGAAGGGGTCGGGCATTGCCGCCAGTGCCGCACGCTGACCGAAGACGACCTGTGCCCGCAATGCGCCGATCCGCGCCGCGACGACACGCTGCTGTGCGTGGTGGAAGGGCCGATGGATGTCTACGCGGTCGAGCAGACCGGGTTCCGCGGGCGCTACTTCGTGCTCAAGGGGCACCTGTCGCCGCTGGACGGCCTGGGCCCTGAGGCTATCGGCATTCCGCAGTTGATGGCGCGCATCGAGGAGGCGGGCACCTTCACCGAAGTCATTCTCGCCACCAACCCGACGGTGGAAGGCGAGGCCACGGCGCACTACATCGCCCAACTGCTGCACAACAAGGGCCTGGTCGCCTCGCGCATCGCCCATGGCGTGCCGTTGGGCGGCGAGCTGGAGCTGGTGGACGGCGGGACGCTGGCCCACTCGTTCGCCGGGCGCAAGCCGATTTCCCTCTGAGATTCGCCATCGCCGGCAGGCTGGCTCCCGCCATGGAGCGGTGGGCACGGCTTCCCTGTGGGAGCCAGCCTGCTGGCGATTGAATCCCCCTCGATCCACCTGACACAAACACAATCCTGTTGAAAACCAAGCAAGCGCTCGGTTAACGTCGGCGAACCTTTCCGTGGAGTTCGCCGATGCCCGCCTTCCAGGAATACTTCGACCCCAGCCACCAGATGATCCGCGACAGCGTCAGACGTTTCGTCGAGCGCGAGATCCTGCCCGACATCGATGCGTGGGAAGAAGCCGAAAGCTTCCCCCGTGAGCTGTACCTGAAGGCTGGCGCCGCCGGCATTCTCGGTATCGGTTACCCCGAGGCGCTGGGCGGCAGCCACGAGGGCGACCTGTTCGCCAAGGTCGCCGCGAGCGAAGAGCTGATGCGCTGCGGCTCCGGCGGGCTGGTGGCGGGCCTCGGTTCTCTGGACATCGGCTTGCCGCCGATTCTCAAGTGGGCTAGGCCCCAAGTGCGTGACCGCGTGGTGCCGGCGGTGCTCAGCGGTGAGAAAATCTGCGCCTTGGCCGTCACCGAGCCCGGCGGCGGATCCGACGTCGCCAACCTGCAGACCCGTGCCGTGCGCGACGGGGACGTCTACCGGGTCAGCGGCAGCAAAACCTTCATCACCAGCGGCGTGCGCGCGGATTGCTACACCGTTGCGGTGCGCACCGGCGCGCCGGGCTTCGGCGGCATCAGCCTGCTGATGATCGAGAAGGGCACACCGGGTTTCACCGTGGGCCGGCAACTGAAGAAGATGGGCTGGTGGGCATCGGACACCGCTGAACTGTTCTTCGACGATTGCCCCGTGCCGGTGGGCAACCTGATCGGGGCCGAGAACATGGGTTTTGCCTGCATCATGGGCAACTTCCAGAGCGAACGGCTGGCCCTGGCGCTGATGGCCAACATGACCTCGCAGATGGCCCTGGAGGACAGCCTGGCCTGGGCCCGGGAGCGTGAGGCGTTCGGCAAGCCCATCGGCAAGTTCCAGGTGATCCGGCACAAGCTGGCCGAGATGGCCACGGCGCTGGAGGTGTCGCGGGAGTTCACCTACCGGCAGGCGGCGAAGATGGCGGCGGGGCGGAGCGTGGTCAAGGAGATTTCCATGGCCAAGAACTTCGCCACGGACACCGCGGACCGCATCACCACCGAAGCGGTGCAGATCCTCGGTGGCCTGGGCTACATGCGCGAGAGCCGGGTGGAGCGGCTGTACCGGGACAACCGGATCCTGTCCATCGGCGGCGGGACGCGGGAAGTGATGAACGAGATCATCGGCAAGCAGATGGGGCTTTGAGGCTGCGGTGCTTCCACAGGGGGACCGCGATCCCCCTGTGGGAGCCAGCCTGCTGGCGATGACGGCCGAACAGGCGCCGCTTACTTGTCGGTCAGGGCGAACTGGGTCAGGCAGAACGTAGGGATCCCCATGTCCTGCAGGCGCTGGGAGCCGCCCAGTTCCGGCAAGTCGATGATCGCCGCCGCCTCGTGCACCCGGGCGCCCATGCGGCGGATCAGGTTGGCCGCTGCGATCAGGGTGCCGCCGGTGGCGATCAGGTCATCGAACATCACCACCGAGTCGCCCTCGCACAGGCTGTCGGCATGCACTTCCAGGAAGGCTTCGCCGTACTCGGTCGCGTAGCCTTCGGCCAGCACGTCGGCCGGCAGCTTGCCTTGCTTGCGGAACAGCACCAGCGGCTTGTTCAGCTGGTAGGCCAGCACCGAACCGATCAGGAACCCGCGCGCATCCATCGCCCCGATGTGGGTGAAGTCGGCTTCCACGTAGCGGTGGGCGAAGCTGTCCATCACCAGGCGCAGGGCGGTCGGGGACTGGAACAGCGGGGTGATGTCGCGAAAGATCACGCCCGGCTTCGGAAAGTCGATCACGGGGCGGATCAGGGATTTGATGTCGAAGGAGTCGAAGGGCATCGTCGAGGTGTCCTGGCAGGGCTGCAAACGGCGCAGTATACCCGCGGCTGAAACGGTTCGCTCGGCCGCGGGTCGAGATCAGCCTTCGATGGAGCCGCCGGCCAGGGCGCAGAGCTGGATCGGGTCGAGGATGTGGATTTCCTTGCCTTCGGCGGCGATCAGTTCGTTCTGCTGGAAGCGGGTGAAGACCCGGGACACGGTTTCCACCGCCAGGCCCAGGTAGTTGCCGATTTCGTTGCGCGACATGCTCAGGCGGAACTGGTTGGCGGAGAAGCCGCGGGCGCGGAAACGCGCCGAGAGGTTGACCAGGAACGTGGCGATGCGCTCGTCGGCGGTCTTTTTCGACAGGAGCAGCATCATTTGCTGGTCGTCGCGGATCTCGCGGCTCATCACCCGCATCAGCTGACGGCGCAGTTGCGGCAGTTGCAGGGCCAGTTCGTCGAGGCGCTCGAACGGGATCTCGCAGACCGACGTGGTCTCCAGGGCCTGGGCGGACACCGGGTGCTTCTCGGTGTCCATGCCCGACAGGCCGACCAGTTCGCTGGGCAGATGGAAACCGGTCAGCTGTTCCTCGCCGGTGTCGCTCAGGCTGAAGGTCTTCAGGGCGCCGGAGCGTACTGCAAAGACGGAATCGAACACGTCGCCCTGGCGGAACAGGAACTCGCCCTTTTTCAGCGGACGGCCGCGTTTGACGATTTCGTCCAGCGCATCCATGTCTTCCAGATTCAGAGAAAGTGGCAGGCAGAGAGGGGCCAGGCTGCAGTCCTTGCAATGGGCCTGGTTGTGAGCGCGCAGTTTAACTGGCTCGGACATTTCTTTGATCCTTGTGGGAAAACACACATAAGGCGTAAGGGTAACTCAGCACAGGACATTCAGGCCAGCCTGTGGCGAGACGGCCCCGGGGATGTAAAGCCCCTGGGCCTGTGGCCGATAACCTGCCATCAGAAGGCATGCAAGGAACCGTTCCGATGGCCGCCATTGGCACGTTGAACCCCGGCAGCAGCGGCGTGGCGCCGTTGCCGGAGGGTGTTAGAGACTCCGTCGGCGCCGAGCCGGAAACCGGGTCGGCGCAGTCGGCAACCCCGACTTTGGTCGAGAGCGTCAAAGTGTCGCTGTCCGGCGCGGCCATCGAGAAATCCGCCGGCGCCGGCGGCGACAACCGAGACATCGAAGAAAGCGGCTTGCCGGAGGACATCCAGCAGTTGCTGAAGATGATCCGCAAACTGCGGCAGCAGATCGCCGAGAAGAACGCGCTCATCAACGCCGTGATGGCCGACAAGTCCCTCTCCAACGAAGAGCGGCTCGCCAAGGTCGCTGCGCTCAAGGGCGCCATCTCCGCCCTGAACAATGGCCTGATCACGGCCAATCTGGCCCTGGCCAAGGCCATGAACCAGTCGGGCCTGAGCCCGGAGCAGACCATGAAAGCCGCCTCGCTGCTGATGAAGGGCTAGATCACCCGGGAAAAGCGCTGGCGGTTCTGCTGTTCCAGATACGCGTCGAACACCATGCACACCGAACGCACCAGCAGGCGGCCGGCGGGCAGCACGTTGATGCGCTCGCTGTCCAGCTCGATCAGGCCGTCCCGGGCCATGTCTTGCAGCTGCGGCCAGAGCGCGCCGAAGTAGCCTTGGAAGTCGATGTTGAAGGCGCGTTCGATGTCGGCGAAGCCCAGGCTGAAATTGCAGATCAACTGCTGGATCACCGCCCGGCGCAGACGGTCGTCGGCATTGCAGACCAGGCCGCGGCTGGTGGCCAGTTGGGCGCCGGCCAGGGTGTTCTGGTACTGGTTCAGGTCGCTGCTGTTCTGGCAGTACAGATCGCCCACCTGGCTGATCGCCGAGACGCCCAGGCCGATCAGGTCGCAATGGCCGTGGGTGGTGTAGCCCTGAAAGTTGCGCTGCAGGGTCGACTCTTCCTGGGCCACCGCCAGTTCGTCGTCGGGCAGGGCGAAGTGGTCCATGCCGATGTAGCGGTAGCCGGCGGCGGTCAGTTGCTCGATGCTGCGTTGCAGCATCTCCAGTTTCTGCGCCGGGCTCGGCAGTTCGTTGCCGTTGATCCGCCGCTGGGGCATGAAGCGCTCCGGCAGGTGCGCGTAGTTGAACACCGAGAGCCGGTCCGGCTGCAGGTTGATGACTTCCTCGACCGTGCGGGCGAAGTTGTCCGGGGTCTGCTTCGGCAGGCCGTAGATCAGGTCGATGTTGATCGAGCGAAATTGCAGGGTGCGCGCCGCATCGATCACCGCGCGGGTTTCCTCCAGGCTCTGCAGGCGGTTGACCGCCCGCTGCACGGCCGGGTCGAGGTCCTGCAGGCCGATGCTGACCCGGTTGAAGCCCAGCTCGCGCAAAAGGCCCATGGTCGACCAGTCGGCTTCGCGGGGGTCGATCTCGATGCCGTAGTCGCCGGAATCGTCGTCCAGCAGGTTGAAGTGCTTGCGCAGGTGCGCCATCAGTTGGCGCAGCTCGTCATGGCTGAGGAAGGTCGGGGTGCCGCCGCCGAAGTGCAGCTGCTCGACCTTCTGCGCAGGGTCCAGGTGACAGGCGATCAGTTGGATTTCCTGCTCCAGGCGTTGCAGGTAGGGCAGCGCGCGGCCGCGGTCCTTGGTGATGACTTTGTTGCAGGCGCAGTAGTAGCAGATGTTCGCGCAGAACGGCACGTGCACATACAGCGACAACGGGCGCAGGGCCTTGCGGCTGTCGCGCAGGGCGTGGAACAGGTCGAAGGTGCCGACCTGACTGTTGAATTGCACGGCCGTCGGGTACGAGGTGTAGCGCGGCCCCGCCAGGTCGTAGCGGCGGATCAAATCGGTGTCCCAACGAATGGCGTCGAGCATGCGGGCATTCCCCCGGATAGGCTGGCAGTGTCGGCGAGTCTAGGGGAGACGGCGAGGGGGCATCTTGATTTGCATCAAAGCCGGTCGGAACCTGTGGCGAGGGAGCTTGCTCCCGCCGGGCTGCGCAGCAGCCCCAAATAAAGAAGGGCCGCTGCGCGCCCCAGCGGGAGCAAGCTCCCTCGCCACTTAGTGGCCCATCAGCCAGTGCTGATGCGGGCCGGGCAGGGTCCAGACGCCGAACAGCAGCACCAGCAAGCCGCCCGCCATCCGCACGCTGCGCTGGCGCAGCAGCGCGGTGACCCGTTCGGCGGCCAGGCCCGTGGCCAGCAGCACCGGCCAGGTGCCGAGCCCGAAGGCGAGCATCAGCAGCGCGCTGTCCAGCGCATTGCCCTGGCTGGCCGACCACAGCAGGGTGCTGTAGACCAGCCCGCAGGGCAGCCAGCCCCACAGCGCCCCGAGCAGCAGGGCGCGGGGCAGGCTCGACACCGGCAGCAACCGGTTGGCCACCGGCTGGATATGGCGCCACAGCCCGCGGCCGAGGCTCTCGATGCGGGTCAGGCCGCTCCACCAGCCGGCGAGGTACAGCCCCATGGCGATCAGCAGCAGCCCGGCCAGCACCCGCATGAACAGCGCGGCGGGGCTGTTGGCCACGGCCCAGCCGGCCAGCCCGATCAGCAGGCCGGCGGCGGCGTAGCTCAGGATGCGGCCGAGGTTGTAGGCCAGCAGCAGGCGAAAGCGCCGGCTGCGCTGTTCCTTGGGGATCGCCAGGGTCAACGCGCCCATCAGGCCGCCGCACATCCCCAGGCAATGCCCGCCGCCCAACAGGCCGAGGATCAGCGCAGACACCAGCAGCGGCGCAAGCTCAAGCATGGGGCGGGGCCTTGTCGTCCGGCGGGGTCGCCTTGGCTTCGTCCACCGCCGCGGTGTGGTTCGGATCCTGGTCGTCGAACAGGATGCTGTGGGCCGGGCCGTCGAGGTCGTCGTACTGGCCGCTGTCCACCGCCCAGAAGAAGATGTACACGGCGATGGCCACGATCAGCAGTGCGGCCGGGATCATTACGTAAAGAGCTGGCATCTGTACTCCATGCCCGCGCGGCTCAGGCCGGCAGCGGGCGGGTTTCTGGCGTGGCGTGCACGGCCGGCGCGCCCGGCAGGCGGGTCAGGCGCAGGGCGTTGAGCACCACGGTCAGCGAACTGATCGACATGCCGACCGCCGCCCATACCGGGGTGATCCAGCCGAGGGCGGCGAACGGCAACATGAGCCCATTGTACAGCGCGGCCCACAGCAGGTTCTCGATGATCACCCGGCGCGTGCGGCGGGCCAGGGTGAAGGCCTGCACCAAAGCGTCCAGGCGGTTGGACAGCAGCACCGCGTCGGCGCTGGTCTTTGCCAGGTCCGTGGCCGAGCCCATGGCCACGCTGATGTCGGCGGCGGCCAGCACCGGCACGTCGTTGACCCCGTCGCCGAGCATCAGCACCTTGCGGCCTTCCTTGTGCAACTGTTGCAGCACCTGCAGCTTGTCGTCCGGGCGCAGGCCGCCGCGGGCCTCGTCGATGCCCAGCTCGGCGGCCACGCCGGCGACCATCGGCGAACTGTCGCCGGACAGCAGCAGCGTGCGCCAGCCCCGTGCCTTGCACGCGGCCAGCAAGGCCGGCGCATCGGCGCGCAGGCGGTCGTCCAGGACAAACCAGGCCAGCGGCCCCTGGGTGTCGCCCAGCAGCAGCCACTGGCCGGGCTCGTCCGGCATCGGCGGCACGCCGGCGCCGCTCAGGCCGCAGACGAATCCGGCCTGGCCGATCCGCAGCCGCTGTTCGCCGACCCGGCCTTCAAGGCCCAGCCCCGGCAGGCTGTGGACTTCCTCGGCGGCCTGCGGGGCGCGGCCGAAGGCCCGGGCGATCGGGTGTTCCGAGCGGTTCTCCAGGGCGGCGGCGAGGCTCAGGCATCGGTCGCCGTCCAGCGTGCCGAGGGGGCGCACCGAGCGCAGCATCAGGCGTCCCTCGGTGAGGGTGCCGGTC
Organism: Pseudomonas sp. NPDC089534; assembly: GCF_044749305.1. Taxonomy (NCBI): domain Bacteria; kingdom Pseudomonadati; phylum Pseudomonadota; class Gammaproteobacteria; order Pseudomonadales; family Pseudomonadaceae; genus Pseudomonas; species Pseudomonas sp. NPDC089534. The sequence continues at coordinate 51,347 of NZ_JBIVHR010000034.1, forward strand.
TTGTCGAAGATCACCGTGTCGATCTGGTTGAGGCCTTCAAGCACATGGCCGCGGGTCAGCAGCAGGCCGAGCTTGTGCAGGGTGCCGGTGGCGGCGGTGAGCGCGGTCGGCGTGGCCAGGGACAGCGCGCAGGGGCAGGTCGCGACCAGCATCGCGAGTACGATCCAGAAGGCCCGCGACGCATCCAGCTCCCACCACAGCAAGCCGATGGCGGCTGCGGCGATCAACGACAGCAGCAGGAACCATTGGGCGGCGCGGTCGGCGATTTCCGCCAGCCGGGGCTTTTCGGCCTGGGCGCGGTCGAGCAGGCGGACAATGGCCGACAGCCGGGTGTCCTGGCCCAGGGCCTGCACCTGCACGGTCAGCGCGCCCTCGACATTGAGGGTGCCGGCGGTGACCGCGTCGCCCACGCTGCGCGCCTGCGGCAGGTATTCGCCGGTCAGCAGCGACTCGTCGACGCTGGAACGGCCGTCGAGGATCCTGCCGTCCGCCGGCAGCACCGCGCCGGGCGGCACCAGCACATGGTCGCCCAGGCACAGTTCGCTGAGCAGGATGCGCTCGCTCTGTCCGGCGGCGTCAAGCCGCAGGCACGAGGCCGGCAGCAGGTTCACCAGTTGCGCGGTGGCGGCGGCGGTGCGTTCCCGGGCGCGGCGTTCGAGGTAGCGTCCGGCGAGCAGGAACAGGGCGAACATGCCCACCGCGTCGAAATACAGTTCGCCGACCCCGGTGATCGAGGTCCAGATCCCGGCGACGTAGGCCGCGCCGATGGCCAGCGACACCGAGACGTCCATGGTCAGGTGGCGGGTGCGCAGGTCGCGCATGGCGCCCTTGAAGAACGGCGCGCAGCTGTAGAACACGATGGGCGTGGTGAGGAACAGCGCGACCCAGCGCAGGATGGTGTGCAGTTCGGGGCTGAGGTCGATGTTGAACTCCGGCCAGGTGGCCATCGTCGCCATCATCGCCTGGAACCACAGCAGGCCGGCGACGCCGAGCTGGCGCAGGGCCCGGCGGTTTTCGTCGGCCAACTGCTCGCTGGCGCGGTCGGGCTGGTACGGGTGCGCGGCGTAACCGATCTGGCGCAGTTCGGCGAGGATCCGGCTCAGCGGCAGTTGCGCGTCGGCCCAGCGCACGTGCAGGCGATGGTTGGACAGGTTCAGGCGCGCCTCGGCCACGGCCGGCAGCGTGCGCAGGTGTTTCTCGATCAGCCAGCCGCAGGCGGCGCAACTGATGCCTTCCATCAGCAGCGTGGTTTCCGCCAGCTCGCCTTCGTGGCGCACGAACGGTTGCTGCACGTCGGCGCGGTCGTACAGCGCCAGTTCGTCCACCAGTTGCACCGGCAGCGCCTCGGGGTTGGCCGAGGCTTCGCTGCGGTGCCGGTAGTAGCTGTCCAGGCCGCCGGCGACGATGGCCTCGGCCACGGCCTGGCAGCCGGGACAGCAGAACTCGCGGGACTCCCCGAGCACGACGGCGGTGAAGCGGCTGCCGGACGGGACGGGCAGGGCGCAGTGGTAGCAGGGGAGTGGGGTGGTCATGTGTGTTGCCATGCAATCGTGTTGTGGCGAGGGCGCTTGCTCGGTCGTAACCTGTGGCGAGGGAGCTTGCTCCCGCTGGGGCGCGCAGCGGCCCTCCTTTTTTGGGGCTGCTGCACAGCCCAGCGGGAGCAAGCTCCCTCGCCACGGCGCAGCCTTTTACTTGTCCAGGTCTTCCGCGCCTTGCAGCGGCTCGTCGCCCAGCAGCAGGTCCTTGTCGTGGCTGACCAGCTCTTCTTCGAACATGCGCCAGACGTGGTCGTCCTGGCTGCCGAGCAGCTCGACGAACCGGCGTCCTTCGATCTTGTCCGCGAGTTGGCCGATGTAGCGGCCGTTCTCGGCCTCGCTGCGGGTCAGGACGATCTTGCGGTCCTTTTCCGGCTGGGTCGGCGAGATCAGGTTCAGCTCCAGGGTCTTGGGCTGGCTGTTGCCGCTCAGGCGCAGGTCGACCTCACCGGTGACGCCGTCCAGGTGCACGCTGGCGCGCAGGTTCAGGGTCTGGGCCAGCAGCTCGCGGTCCAGCGAACGGTTGATGCCTTTGCCGGCCTCGTAGTAGTTGTCGTTGACCAGGTTGTCCGGGTGGTTCACCGCGATGGTCACCATGGACAGGGTCAGGGTCACCGAGCAGGCCAGGATCCCGATGATGATCCAGGGCCAGAGGTGCTTGTACCATGGGCTTGCGGCAGTGGCTGCGGGCATGTTCACTTCTCTCAACGGTTTTGTGGGCCGATGAATCGGCTCTTGGCTTCAACGTGGACGCTGTCGTCATCGGCGTCCTTGAGGATGAATTTCACCTCGTTGGTGCTCGACGGCAGTTGCTCCGGTGCGCTCGACAGCTCCACCGGCATGCTGAAGATTTCCCCGGCTGGCACCTTGATCTCGCGCTTGCCCTGCAGGCGCAGGTCCGGCAGGCCGGCGGCCTCCAGCACGTAGGTGTGGTCGCGCTGATCCTTGTTCATGATCTTCAGGCTGTAGACGTTCTCGATCCGGCCTTCGGCGTTCTCGCGGTACAGCACGCGGTCCTTGCTGACGTCGAACCCGACCAGCGAGCGCATGAAGAACGCAGTCACCAGCAGGCTGATCATGGCCAGCAGCACCACGGCGTAGCCGATCAGGCGCGGCCGCAGCTTGTGGGTCTTCTGCCCGGACAGGTTGTGCTCGGTGGTGTAGCTGATGAGGCCGCGCGGATAGTCCATCTTGTCCATGATGCTGTCGCAGGCATCGATGCACGCGGCGCAGCCGATGCATTCGATCTGCAGGCCGTCGCGGATGTCGATGCCGGTCGGGCAGACCTGGACGCACATGGTGCAGTCGATGCAGTCGCCCAGGCCCTGGGCCTTGTAGTCCGCGCCTTTCTTGCGCGGGCCGCGGCCTTCGCCCCGGCGCGGGTCGTAGGAGACGATCAGGGTGTCCTTGTCGAACATCACGCTCTGGAAGCGGGCGTACGGGCACATGTAGATGCACACCTGCTCGCGCAGCCAGCCGGCGTTGCCGTAGGTGGCGAGGGTGAAGAAACCGACCCAGAAGTACGACCAGCCGTCGGCCTGGCCGGTGAAGAACTCGAACACCAGTTCGCGGATCGGCGAGAAGTAGCCGACGAAGGTCATGCCGGTGACGAAGCCGATCAACAGCCACAGCGAATGCTTGGCGAACTTGCGCAGGAACTTGTTGGCGCCCATGGGGGCCTTGTCCAGTTTGATGCGCTGGTTGCGGTCGCCTTCGGTGACCTTTTCGCACCACATGAAGATCCATGTCCACACGCTTTGCGGGCAGGTGTAGCCGCACCAGACGCGTCCGGCGTACACGGTGATGAAGAACAGGCCGAACGCGGCGATGATCAGCATGCCCGACAGCAGGATGAAGTCCTGGGGCCAGAAGGTCGCGCCGAAGATGAAGAACTTGCGCTCCGGCAGGTTCCACCACACGGCCTGATGACCGCCCCAGTCGAGCCAGACCGTGCCGAAGTACAGCAGGAACAGCACGGTGCCGCCCATCATCCGCAGGTTGCGGAACAGGCCGGTGAAGGCGCGGGTGTAGATCTTTTCTCGTGAGGCGTAAAGGTCGACGCTGGTGCTTGCGTTCTTGTTGGGGGGCGTGACGTCGTGTACCGGAATCTGGTTGCTCATCATTGCATCCCACGGCAGTGGAAAAATGCCTCGGTCGATGCGTGCCGACCGGGGTCAGAAAGGGGTGTCGCAGTGGCCCAATGATACGCCTGTCGCTCTGGCTCAAGGGTGCGACCTTTGGTCGCGTTGGGGAAAAATCTTGAATGGTGTAGCGAATGCAGCAAAGCATGATGCAGGTCAATTGACTATAGACGATAACGTCTGTCGACCTGGCGGTTGCCGGTGGAGCGCAGCACAGGTGCCGCGCTCTGTTGATCCCTGAAGCGATCAAGGAAGGCGACCGCCTCCCAGGCTGTCGAGCCCGCTGCTGTGGGGTTTCTTGCGGGGAGGTTTTCGGGGTTCGTCGCTGTGTGCCCGGAAGGAAAGGGCGCTGTACTCCACCTTGGCTTCGATCAGGGGTTCAGGCCCTGGGTTCGGGATGTCGGTGTCTGCCGTTGAGGGTGTCTTGCGTCGGGTCATCGAGGTGCTTCCTTGCAGCTTGATTGATGGGGGTCGAATGTGGGTGCCGGCCCGCCATCCGACGACGGAAGCTATCGTCTTTGCCGGTTCGGGCCCAATCAATTTGGGTTGCGAAATGTAAGGGAATTGCAGGCCGGTGAGCGCGCCACCCAGCGGTGACCGCTGCCGAAAACGAAAAGCCCCGCCAGGGATCTGGCGGGGCTTTTTGTTGCAGCATGCGTCGGGATTACTCGGCCTGGGTTTCCGGCGCTTTTTCACCGTGGGACAGGCTGTAGACGTAGGCGGCCAGCAGGTGCACCTTGTCGTTGCCTTGCAGCTGTTCCTGGGCAGGCATCTGGCCCTGGCGGCCGTAGCGGATGGTCTGCTGCAGTTGGGCGAAGCTCGAACCGTAGATGAACGCCGCCGGGTGGGTCAGGTTGGGCGCGCCCATGGCAGGAGTGCCTTTGCCTTCCGGACCGTGGCAGGCCACGCAGTTGGCGGCGAACAGCTTCTGGCCGTTGGCCGGGTCGGCCTTGGTGCCTTCAGGCAGTTTGCGCCCGTCGAGGTTGGTCAGCACGAACGCGGCCACGTCGGCCACGCCTTGCTCGCCGATCACGTCGGCCCAAGCCGGCATCACCGCGTGGCGACCGCCCATGATGGTGGTCTTGATGGTTTCCGGTTCGCCGCCCCAGCGCCAGTCGGCGTCGGTCAGGTTCGGGAAGCCGTAGGCGCCCTTGGCGTCGGAGCCGTGGCAGACCGAGCAGTTGGAGGCGAACAGGCGGCCGCCCATCTTCAGGGCCTGCGGATCCTTGGCCACTTCTTCGATCGGCATGGCGGCGAACTTGGCGAAGATCGGACCGAACTTGGCGTCCGAACGGGCCATTTCCTTCTCCCATTCGTGGACGCCGGTCCAGCCGGTCTGGCCGTTGGCGAACGCGGTCTGCTTCTCGGTGTCGAGGTAGTTGTAGCCCGGCAGCAGGCCTTTCCAGTTGCCCAGGCCCGGGTACAGCACCAGGTAGCCCAAGGCGAAGACGATGGTGCCCACGAACAGCATGAACCACCATTTGGGCAGCGGGTTGTCGTACTCTTCGATCCCGTCGAAAGAGTGGCCGACGGTCTCGTCGGTCTGCTCGGCGCGCTGGCCCTTGCGGGTCGACAGCAGCAGCCAAGTCAGGGAAAAGATCGTACCGAGACTGAGGACTGTGACGTACAGACTCCAGAATGTAGTCATTCTTTGTTACTCCTAGAAGCTTGCTCGACGTGCTTGATGGCTTCGGGATCATCCGCGAAAGGCAGCAAGGTAGCGTCTTCGAACTCCGACTTGCGCTTGGGGCTGAACACCCACAGCGCCAGACCGATGAAGGCCACCATCACGACAACGGTGCCCAGGCCGCGAATCATCCCGATATCCATGAAGAATCACCGTTTGCTTTTGATGATGGTGCCCAGGCCTTGCAGATAGGCCACCAGCGCGTCCATTTCGGTCTTGCCTTTGACGGCATCCTTCGCACCGGCGATGTCTTCGTCGGTGTAAGGGACGCCGAGCGAGCGCAGGACCTCCATTTTCTTGGCAGTGTCTTTGCCGTCGAGCTTGTTTTCCACGAGGAACGGGTAGGCTGGCATCTTCGACTCGGGAACGACGTTGCGCGGGTTGTACAGGTGCGCACGTTGCCAGTCGTCGGAGTAGCGGCCGCCGACGCGGGCCAGGTCCGGGCCGGTGCGCTTGGAGCCCCACAGGAACGGGTGGTCCCAGACGCTTTCGCCGGCGACGGAGTAGTGACCGTAGCGTTCGGTTTCGGCACGGAACGGACGGATCATCTGCGAGTGGCAGCCGACGCATCCGTTGGCGATGTAGACGTCGCGGCCTTCCAGTTCAAGGGCGGTGTAGGGCTTCATGCCTTCGACCGGCTTGTTGGTGACATCCTGGAAAAACAGCGGGACGATCTGGGTCAGGCCGCCGACGCTGACGGCGATGACCATGAAGAAGGCCAGCAGGCCAATGTTCTTCTCAACGGCTTCATGCTTCATCAGTGAGCTCCAACGACAGCGATCTTGGCGGCGGCTTCGGCTTCAGCCGGGTTCGAGGCGCGCACGGTGCGCCATACGTTGTACGCCATCAGCAGCATGCCGCTGGCGAAGAACGCACCGCCCAGGGCGCGGACGATGAAGCCCGGATGGCTGGCCTGCAGCGCTTCGACGAACGAGTAGGTGAGGGTGCCGTCGTCGTTGATCGCACGCCACATCAGGCCCTGGGTGATGCCGTTGACCCACATCGAGGCGATGTAGAGCA
>NZ_JBIVHR010000035.1:0-16234 GCF_044749305.1 Pseudomonas sp. NPDC089534
AGCTGGCTTGCCAGCGATGGCGGTAGGTCAGGCAACAGAGATGCCGGCAGTGCCGGCCTCATCGCTTGCAGGCAAGCTCCCACAAGTTTTTGTGGTGGGCACAGACTCTGCCAACACCCGGGATCCCCTGTGGGAGCCAGCCTGCTGGCGATGGCGTCAGCCCAGGCGCCGCCGGGTTGGGTCAGTTGAAGAACGGCCGGATCCCGTGATCGCGCAGGTAGCGCTCGATCACCTTCGGGTCGGCGCTGTTGTCGGCGACCGCCACGTAGGTGTCCGGGCGCAGCAGGTAGAAGCCGTTGCGCCCCAGGCCCGCCGCCTCGAAGGCCGGGCGCCAGTCGAACACGTGCAGCGGCAGGTTGTGGGCATGGCACCAGGCGATCATCTCGTCGCTGGTGTCGCCGTACACATGCACCTGCCAGCCGGGATGGCGCAGCGGTTCGTAGTTGTCGCCTTCGCCGTCGTGGGCCCACGGCAGGCGGTCGCCGCCGTGCACATGGCCGGCCACGCCTTCGCTCAGCGGCATGCCGCGGTAGTTGAGGGTGATCTGCGACACGGTGCGGAACAGGAACTCGCGGCTGGTCTCGAACGACGCCATTTTCGGGATCAGGAACGGCGCCAGCCGCGTGCGCAGCAAGTCGGCCATGCGCCCTTCGGCGGTGACGAAGCTGAACACCTTGTCGGTGGTCGACACCAGGCGCCGGGCGAAGGCGATGCGCTCGGTCTCGTAGCTGTCGAGCAGCTTGGGCGTGGCGCCGCCGCTGAGCACTGCCGCGAGTTTCCAGGCCAGGTTGATCGCATCGCCGATGCCGGTGTTCATGCCCTGGCCGCCGGCGGGGCTGTGCACGTGCGCCGCGTCGCCGAGCAGGAACGCCCGGCCGCTGCGGAAAAACTCGGCCACCCGGTGGTGGACGCGGTAGGTGGAGAACCAGTGGACGTCGTCGATGTGCACTTTAAGGTGTTCGATGGCGCGGCTGCTGACATCGGAAAACTGCAGGGTTTCGGCGCGCTCGGCCCGCTCGTCGCGCACGGTGCCGATCAGCCGCGCACGGCCTTCGCCGGCCAGCGGGAACACGGCGAGAAAGTCCGCTTCGTCCAGGTCCAGGTGCAGCTCGCCGTTGAGCGCAGGGCCGCTGGCCTGGACATCGGCGACGTAAAAGATCTGCTGATAGGTGCCGCCGGGAAAGCCGCTGTCCAGGGCCTTGCGCACCACCGAACGGGCGCCGTCGCATCCGGCCAGGTAGCAGGCCTGGCAGGTTTCCTGTTCGCCGTCGGGCAGGCGCAGGTGGGCGCTGACGCCGTCGCCGGTCTCCTCGAAGCTTTCCAGGGTGGTGTTGCGCTCGACGGTCACGCCATAGTCTTCCAGGCGCTCGATCAGCAGCCGCTCGTGTTCGTCCTGCGGGTAGATCTCCAGGAACGCATAAGGCGTCAGGCCTTCGCCGATGCGGTGCAGCGGCAACTGCGCCACGGGTTTGCCCTTGACCCAGAAGTTGGCCGCCTGCACCCGGTGGCCGCTGCGCACCACGGTGTCGGCCAGGTCCAGTTGCCGGTACAGCTCCAGGGTGCGCGCCTGCACCGCCAGCGCCCGTGAGGTGGTGCCGGGGACGGAGGTCTTGTCGATGATGCGCACGCGGATCGACAGCTTGCTCAGCCACAGGGCCAGCACCAGGCCTGTGGGGCCGGCGCCGATGATCAGTACGTCGCTGCGGTTCATGATGGCGGCGCCCCCGCGCAGGACTGCTCCGAAGGGTGAGCTTTAAGTGAAGTCCATCGGGGCGGCCGGCGCCAGTCGTGTGCCGGTCAGAAGTCGACGGACTTGATGAAGTCGATGAAGGCTTTCTGCCGCGAAGTGTATTGATGGGCATGGGGCCAGAGTGCGTGGATCGGTGTGGCGTTGGCCGAGTGCTCCAGCAGCATCGGTGTCAGCCGGCCGTCGGCCAGCGGCTTGCGGATCGAGATGTCCGGCAGGCAGGCGATGCCCAGGCCCTTGAGGGCGAAGTCGATGCGGGTGTTGATGTCGTTGCAGACGATGGCCGTGGGCAGGGACAGCTCACCGCATCCGTTGAGCGGCCAGGGCTCGACTTTTCCGGAGTTGGGCGAACGGTAGTGCAGCAGTTTGTGTTCCAGCAGCTGTTCGGGTCGCTTCGGCAGGCCGTGGCGTTCGAGATAGCTGGGTGAGGCCACGATCAGCCGGCGGAAGTGCCCCATCGGGTGGGCGCGCAAATTGCTGTCCGCCACATCGCCGACGCGGATGGCCGCATCGAAACCTTCCTGGATGATGTCAACGTTGCGCTCGGCGTAGTCCAGTTCCAGTTCGATTTGCGGAAAGCGCTCGTTGAAGTCCGCCAGGTGATCGAGAAACACGTCGCTGATCGGCGCCAGACTGATTTTCAGGCGGCCCCTGGGCAGGTCGGCGGCGCTGCTCAGTTCGGTCTGGATCTCTTCGATTTCGTCGAGGATCCGCCGGCTGCGCTCCAGCAGTTTTTCGCCTTCGGCGGTCAGGGCGATGCTGCGGGTGCTGCGCTGGAACAGCTGCACCCCCAGGTTTTCCTCCAGGCGTGAAATACGCTTGCCGATGGCCGACGCCGACACCCCCAGCGCCCGTCCCGCCGCGACAAAGCTGCGCAGCTCGGCGACCTGGACAAAGACGGAAAAAGCAGCGACGGATTCGAGCATCACACTTCCTGATTGCGGACCTTCATGGCCGGACAGACTGGAACGGTAACCTACTTTTTCCGCAATGCCTATCGCTCTAACCTTCACAGCGCCTGCAATGTTGGCTCCGCTCAACGGAGCCCTTTGCGGTGGGAGGCACCCAGGAAGCGACAGCGCCCACGGACGGGCAAGCGCACATTTCAGGTTCGAGAACGACAGGAGTCGGCATTTTGAAAGCATTCGTGACGGGCGTTACCGGGTACATCGGAGGGTCGATGGCGATGGCGCTCATCGACCGTGGATATGAGGTGTTCGGTCTGGTGCGTTCGGCGCATCAGGCCCATGAAGTCGGCAGGCTGGGGATCGTCCCGGTGCTCGGAACGCTGTACGACACCGAGGTCGTCAAGAAGCAGGCCTTGGCGGCGGATCTGATCGTCAACGCGGCCAACTCCGATAACGCCTATGTGGTGTCCACGCTGCTGCAGAGCCTGCGCGGCACCAACAAGACGCTGATCCATTACAGCGGCACCAGCGTCATCGGCGACCGCGCCGAAGGTGCAGGCTCCGACCAGCAATGGACCGAGCACACCCAGCCGCGTCCGCGCCTGGAAAAGGTCGGTCGGGTGGCGATCGACAACGCGATCCGCATGGCCGGCCAGCAAGGCCTACGGACCCTGGTGGTGTGCCCGACCATGGTGTTCGGCGAAGGGCGCGGGCTGCACAAGGACTCGATCCAGATTCCGCTGCTGACCCGTCTGGCTTTCGAGCACGGTGTGGGTGTGTACGTCGGCAGCGGCGAGAACCGCACGGCGTTCGTGCACATCGACGACCTGGTGGACCTGTCGCTGCTGATGCTCGACAAGGCCGAGAGCGGTGCCTATCTGTTCGCCGAAAACGGCGAAGTGTCGATGAAGGATCTGGCTCAGGTCATCAGCGAGAGGCTCGGCTTCGGCGGCCGCACCCAATCGGTGTCGATGGAGTACATCCTGCGTGAATGCTGCGCCCACGACCCTGAGGAGGCCGAGTACGGCCTGGGCTCGAACATTCGCGTCAGCGGTCAGAAGGCCCGGGACTTCGGTTGGGAGCCCAAGCATGCGGACGTCCTGTCCTGGATCCGTGACAGTCAGAACCTGAGGTTTTCCAAATGAGCATCGCGATGAACAACAACATCCGCAGCAAAGATGAACGGGTGATGAGCTGGCCGTTGTTTGCCCTGGCGATCGCCGCGTTCGCCATCGGCACCGCCGAGTTCATCATCATGGGCCTGCTGCCGCAGGTGTCGGCGGATCTGGGGGTTTCGATCCCGTCGGCCGGGTACCTGGTGTCGGGATACGCCATGGGTGTGGTGGTCGGCGGGCCGCTGCTGGCGATGGTGGTCGGAAAAATGGATGAGAAGCGTGCGCTGCTGATCCTGATGGCGATCTTCACGGTGGGCAACGTTGCCTGCATGCTCGCGCCGGAATTCACCTCGCTGATCGTGGCGCGGGTGTTCACGGCGTTCAGCCACGCGTCGTTCATCGGCATGGCGGCGGTGCTGGCATCGCGCATCGCGCCGCCCGGCAAGGAAGGCCGGGCGATGACGCTGATGTTCACCGGCATGACCCTGGCCAACGTGCTGGGTGTGCCCGTGGGTTCGCTGGTCGGTCAGGTCTACGGCTGGCGCACCACGTTCATGGGGGTGGTGGCGCTGGGGGTGATTTCGCTGCTGATGGTCTGGTATCTGGTGCCGGCCCGTGCCGGAGCCGGCAAGCAGCAGGTGCGGAACAACCTGCAAGGCATGAAGCGTCCGATCATCTGGCTCGGCCTGATGACCAGCGTCGTGGCGTCGGCGAGCATGTTTGCGTTCTTCACCTACATCGTGCCGGTCCTGCAGGACGTCACCCACGTGGAACCGAAGTTCGCCAGTGTGGCGCTGCTGGTCTGCGGCATCGGCATCACCATCGGCGGCCTGCTGGGCGGGCGTCTGGCGGACTGGAGCCTGACCCGCGCCCTGGTGCTGGCCCTGCTGGCGCTGATCGTCGTGCTGGTCAGCTTCTACTGGACCAGCCACTTCGTCTACCCGGCCGTGATCAACATGGCGGTGTGGGGTTGCCTGTCGTTCTGCGTCGGCATGCTGCTGCAGGCGATGATCATCCGGGTGGCGGGGGAGTCGGCCAACTACGCCTCGACCCTGAACGTGGGTGCCTTCAACCTGGGCAACGCCATCGGTGCCTGGGTCGGTGGCCGGGTGATCGATGCGGGCATGCCGCTGAACTCCATCACGCTGGTGGCGGCGACCCTCTCGCTGCTGACCTTGCTGATGGTGCTCGGCATCTTCATGAGCCGTGACCGTCGCTTGCTGAGTTATTCGCCGTCGGCTGCCTGAGTCACGTCATGCGGGGAATCGCCAGCGGTTCCCCGCATCGGCGCGAAGGCTCAAGACCGGACGTTGATGGCATATTGCCTGCGCCGCTGCATGGCAGTAAGGTAGCGGCGCTGCGCAGTGCCAGGAGGCACCCAATCACGCAAGCAATCGCAAGGAAGCCCATCAATGGATGATGAAACGTACGACGACCCGTCGCAGCGCTGGCGGGTTTCAGGGACGAAGGTTGTGCACGAAAACCCCTGGTTTTCGGTCATCGACCATACCGTCCAACTGCCCGATGGCCGCGCCATCGACTATTTCGGCATTCACCACGAGCGCCCGGCGGTGGGCATCCTGGCCCGCCACGAAGGGCGGATCCTGCTCATCCGCCAGCAACGGTTCCTGATCGGCCAAAGTGTCTGGGGCTTGCCTTCGGGGGGTGTCGATGCGCGGGAAACCCCGTTGCAGGCCGCGCAGCGGGAGCTGCTCGAGGAAACCGGCTACGGCGCCCGCGACTGGCAACCGCTGATAGCCTTCCATCCCACCTACGGTTGCAGCGATCAACGCTTCGAGATCTTTCAGGCAACCGGTGTGCAGCGCCTGAGCGAGCATTTCGACACCCACGAGGTCCAGCAGGTGCGCTGGTTCTCGATCTCCGAGATTTTCCGCCTGATCGCCGCCGGCCGCATGACGGACGGGCTGTCGCTCGTGCCGATCCTGCTGCACATCTGCCAGTGCGCCACACCTGTCGACGACTTCGCTGCGGGCCTGTCGGCCTTCAGTCAACCTCCAGCAAGGATGCCGCTATGAAAATCAACGAACTGTCGAAGAAGTCCGGAGTGAGTCCGCGCATGCTGCGCTACTACGAGGAGCAGGGGCTGATCCGGCCGATGCGGCTGGCGTCGGGGTATCGGGATTACTGCCAGAACGACATTTCGGTTCTCAAGAACATCAAGGCGCTTCAGGAAGCCGGGTTGACGCTCAATGTCATCCGCGTGCTGATGCCGTGCATCATCAGTCAGCCGGTGCGGTTCGATACTTGCCCGCTGATCGTGGCGACGCTCAAGGATCAGCGGCTCAAGCTGCAACGCACCATCGAAGATCAATCCAGGGCGTTGTCGATTCTTGAGCAATACCTGGACGAGACCGGCCAGATGGACATTCCCGATGTGCTGCCGAACTCGATGTGGGAGTCCGGCAGTCTGGCGTATGCCTGAACTCAGCTGCTGGCCGGCACCGGCCGCGACAGGCGGGTGTTGCGCAGCGCCAGCAGGGCGGGGCGCTCGATCAGCAGGTACGAGAGGCGGGCGATGAGAACGGCCAGGCCGGCGAACGCCGCTATCGACGAGGCTTTCGCCTGCACGGCGGTGAAGCCGTGTCGCAGCAGGCTGTCGGCCAGGTCATGCATGAAGTAGTTGAGCTGGTTGTGCACCAGATAGATGCTGTATGAAATCACCCCCAGCCAATGGAACGGCGCCGCGCCGATCAGGCGTGCCGCCGGGTGCCGGCCTGACTGCAGGGCCAGGATCAGCAACGGAAAGCAGGCGACCGCCAGCACGTCCAGGCCTTTCTCCGTCATCAGCCACACCGTCGTCACGCAGATCGCGCCCGCCACACCCGGATGGCCCAGCCAGCGGCGCAGCCAGGCGAACTCCAGCGCGCGGTAGGCGATCACCCCCATGACGAAATCCGCCAGGCAACGGATCACCGGATAGGGCGTGCCGTAATGCCAGATATCGAGGAACCCCGAGCGTTTGGGTTCATCGAACAGCGCCGGCGAAATCGCGATCAACGGCAGCATCGCCAGCGCACCGGACATCGCCAGCAGATTGGCGGCACCGCTGCGCCGCAACAGCGCCAGGACAATGAACGGGAAGCACAGGCTGGCGATCCATTCGGCGCTCACCGACCATCCGGGGGTGTCGAGGGTGGGCACATTGAACAGGGTCTGGAACATCGTCAGGTTGACCAGCGCGCTGACCGCCACCGGCGGTCCGGGCCAGCGATCCATCAGCGAGTTGGCCACCAGCAGCGATGCGGTGAGGGTCATCACCGCATACAGCGGATAGATGCGGGACAGGCGGCGGTACAGGAAACGCAGGATGTCCGTGGGTTTGAGCGAGTGCTCGAACAGATGCCCGTAGCTGAGCGTCAGGACAAACCCCGACAACACCAGAAACAGATCCACCATCAGGTATCCGTTGCCCATGAAGTTGCCCAGCCGGCCCTCCAGCAGCGATCCGGCGTTGAAGTGATAGAGCATGACCATCATCGCCGCGATCCCGCGCAAGCCGGTTAACGCACGTACTTCCTGTTTATGCATGTCCATTCACCTGTCCATCATCCTTTAATGCGACCGAGTCGATTGTCAGGCGGGCGTGGTCCGGGGTGCTTGCCGGGTGTCGACCTGCACCGAGAAGTGCAGCACCTGACGCTGGTCGTCAGCCGGATCCAGCGCTTGCAGCGCATGGAAATCGGCGATCCAGTCTTCCCCGCGCAAGTCCTCGGCCTTGAGGGTGGTTGCCAGTGCGATGACCCGAGTGCCGGCCGCATGGGCCGATTGCAGGCCCGCCGGGGCGTCCTCGAAACTCAGGCAGTGCGCCGGATCGACCCCCAGAGCCCGCGCAGCCGCCAAGTATCCTTCAGGCGCCGGCTTACCCGAAGCGACATCTTCGGCAGTGATGAGGATTGGCGGAATCGGCACCCCCGCCGCCTGCATCCGGCGTATCGCCAGTTCGCGGCTGGCCGAGGTCACCACGGCCCAGCGGTTGGCCGGCAGCCGTTGCAGGAAACGCCGCGCGCCCGGCACTTCGACGATGCCGTCGGTGTCGGCGACTTCCTCGGCGACGATGCGTGCGGTTTCGGCGTCGGTGTCGACGCCGGGCGGGGCGAACATGGCCACGGTTTCCGCGGTGCGCCGGCCATGGGCCGCGTGCAGCACTTGGGCAAGGTCAAGCCCGTGGCGCTGGGCGAAGCGGCCCCAGGTGCGTTCGACCACGGCGGTGGAATCGACCAGGGTGCCGTCCATGTCGAACAGCAGGGCCTGGGTGGAAATCAGGGAACCGGTTTGCAGTTGCATAGTGATGAGGCTCGTTTCAAAGGGTTGGGGAAATCAGCGCAGGGCATTGAGCAGCCAGGCGAGATCGTGTTGCAGGTGCGCGGGGTCGCCGCAGCGGTAATCGTTTTCCAGCACGTAGGTCTCGACGGTGCAGTGGCGTTGCAGTGCCTGGACGGTCTCGGCCACCGAACCGTCGCCCAGGCCCAGCGGCACGCTGGCCTCCAGGTCCCGGCGTCCGTCCTTGATGTGCACCTGGTCCGACAGCACCGGATGCAGCTGTTCGATCAGCGTCAGCGGCTGCACCCCGGCCTTGAGCGGATTCCAGGTGTCGAGGATCAGGCGCAGGCCGGGGTGGTCGACCAGCGTCACCAGCGTCTGGGCGGCGGGGGCGTCCAGGTCGTTTTCATTGGCCACCAGCAGGCCCCGCTGCGCCCCCTGCTCGCAGGCCCACCGCAGCAGGCGAGCGGTGTCTTCCAGCGTTTGCCGGTCGCGGATCAGGCTGTTGCGAAAGCTGGGGAAAAACACCATTTCGGCACCCAGGTACACCGCCGCATCGAGGGCGCTCTGCACCTGGTCGCGGACTGCCCTGCCGGCGGCCGTTCCGGCCGGGCTGTGCAGGCCCAGGTCGTTCATGCGGTTGCAGGCCAGTGCGCGCACGCTCACGGCGTGTCTGCGACCGGCCTCGCGCACCGCGTTCAGCGCCTGCGGGGTGTCCAGTGGCGGCGCACGGCCCGGTCCGCCGAAATCGATCTGGATCTCGTGCAGCCCGCACCATGCGGTGAAGGCCATCGCCTCGGCTGCGCAGAACGGCAACCGCCAGTCGGCCAGCGCGATTCGCGGTGCGCCGGCGGCCATCTGATCGGCGAATCTCATGCGCTTTGCCGGCTCTGGGACACCGGCGCAGCTTCATCGACGCGCCAGGCCTCACCGTCGTTGCCCACCACCAGGCTATCGCCATGAAAGCCTTCGCCGCGGCTGCGGTAAAGGTTCAGGGCGATGCGTTCGAAGCTCCGCGGCGTCATGTATCCGGTGTAGTCGAACGACGCCGGGCGACGTTGGCGGATCCCAGCGGTGTCGACCATTTTCTCCGGCAGCACCTGAACCACGCGCACGCCATTCTCGCCTTCCTCCTGGGCCAGGGAGTTCAACAGGCTGGCGGCGGCGGCCTTGGTCGCGGCATAGCCGGAGCGTAGGGGGCCGGCGTTGTAGACCACCTCGGAAGAGACGCCGACGAACAGCGAAGGCGTGCGCAGGCGCAACGCCGGCAGGGTGGCGCCCAGCGTCAGCCACAGGCCGTGAAGGTTGACGTTCAGCTGATCGCGCCATTCCTGTTCGCTGACTTCCAGCAGCGGTGCGCGTTTCGGGCCGTAATAGACGGCACTGTAGAACACCGCGTCGAGGCTGGGGCCGAACTCCTGCATGGCGGCCTCCAGGCGCCGGCGGCTTTCGTCGGGGTCGGTGAAGTCGACAGGCCGCCAGATCACGCCTTCCAGGCCAGGCTGGCTGTCGGGGTTGGAGCGGCTGAACACCACCACTTGCAGGCCGTCGGCGAGCAGCGCCTGGGCGATGCCGCGGCCGATGCCGGTGGAGCCGCCCATGACAAAAACCGTGTTGGAGCGGGGTGCAACTGACGTCAGGCCGTGCATGGCAGGTTTTCCGGAGTGTGAAGTGAGGGGTCGGCCTTGAGCAGGCCGGTGCAAGGTGAGATTTCAATGCCGACTTTCAGGAAGCGTTCGCCGTCGATTTCCCGTTCGCCGTACCAGGCCATGCGCTGCATGAGTTCGGCGGCCTGGGGCAAGGGCAGCAGGTGCGTGACCAGCGGTGCGAAGGTGCTGGGGTTCTGCGCGAGCAGGCGGGTGGCGTCCAGCAGCTTTTCGCTCGCCACGCCGCGATGCCCGTACAGCACCAGGGGTTTGCCGGAGCGGGTGACCACATCGGCGAACGCGCCGCTGGCCGGCAAACCACCGCAGTTGAGGGTGCGCACCTGGGCGATGTCTTCCAGTTGCGGCAGCGACGACAGACGCGAGTCGCCGGGCATGCCGCCGATCAGGTCGATCACGCCGTGGGCGCAGACCTGGGCGACGGCATGTTCCAGGCAGGCCAGACTGGCGCTGCGCGGTGTGGCGATCAGGGCGGCGACGGGGCGGTCCTGCATCGCCAGCGTCAGGCCGGCACCGAGGCTGTCGAACAGGACGTGACGGTCGAAATGCAGGCGCTGCCGTTCGCTCCAGTGCAGTCCGGCGCTGCTGTGATGAACCATCACCACCCGCGTCCAGACACCCAGGTAGCGTTTGGCGAGCAGCGCCGCCAGATGCCCGACGATGCCGTCGCCATAGATGATCAGCGGTCCGGCCGGTTTGCGTTTGAGCATCAGCTCCAGGGCGTGGATCACGCAGGCGACCGGTTCGATCAGCGGCGCCAGGGCGGCCGGCAGATCCACCGGCAGCGGCACCACCAGGCCGCTGTCGACAATGGCCGCCGGTATCTTCACGACCTGCTGGAACAGACCGTCCAGTCGGTGCCCGAGCAGCATCTGCGGGTTGTCCGGATGGGTCGGGTTGAGGATGACATTCATGCCTTCGCGCAGGTGCCCGGCGACCCCGGCACCGACCTTGAGGACACGCGCCACCCCTTCATGGCCGATCACCCGCGCCGGGTCGTCGCGTTCGCGGCGCAGGATCTGCAGATCGGTGCCGCACAGCCCGGCCACCAGGGGGGCGACCAGCAGTTCACCGGGGCCGGCCGACGGGGTCGGCACGGTTTCGAGCGACACCCGATGCCCCTCGCGGACAATCGCCAGGTGGCTGGCGCCGTGGCGCAGGATGTCATTCATGGGCGTATTGCTCCTGTGCTTGCAGGGCATGCAGCCCGGCACCGGAGAGCCCGTCCGCCTGATCCGCGCGGGCGACCGCGATCCGGTCGCTCAGGTAGCGCGGCAGGCGCTTACTGGTGAGATACAGGCCGGCTTCCTGAAAGTGCCGGTTGAGCAACCGCAGGTAGTGCGGTTCGAGATTGACGCTGACCCCGCCGACAAAGGCCACGCGGTCGATCTCCGGATCCAGCGTCAGGGCCGTGCGCACCACGTCGGCAATCGGCCGGGTCGCCAGGTGCAGCAGGTGCTCGGCGTATTCGTCGTGCCGTTCCAGCGCCATCCGCAGGGCTTCCTCGTGGCCGCAGCCGACCTCCATCAGGCGCGCCATGGCCGAAGACGACCAGCGTGACGGTTGGCTGATCGCCAGGGCGTCGTGCAGTTTCTTCATGCCGCGCCCTGACGAAAACGCCACAAGGTGGTTGCGGCCGCCGCAGTCGCAGGTCAAAGAAAGAGCGCCGCCTGAACTGTCCGCGAGCGTGACGGGCAAGTGGCCGATTTCACCTTGCAGGCCGACGTCGTCCACCGCAATCCGTCCGCTGCGCAGGTCGATCGTGCGACAGGCGACCCCCGAGCTGACAGTGATCAGCATGATTTTGCGCAGAGCCGTGCGGCGCTGGAGGCTGGCGTAATGCACCAGCACCGCCGTGACGTCATTGACGCTGTGCCAAGTGATTTCCGCGGCGCGGCCGGTCAGCTCGCTGCGCAAATCGAAGGGCGTGGTATCCGCGCCCCACAACGGCCCCGAACCATAGACCAGTCCGGTGCGGGCGTTCATTGCCGCCCCCAGCGAAACCGATGCCCGGCGCAGCCCGGACTTTCGTGCGGTGTTCACCAGATAGTCGAGCAGGGCGTCCTTGAGCGCCCGGGCGCTGAGCCGCGGGTGGGTCAGAAAACTGGTGGCCGGTTCGCTGACGACGTTGCTCAGACCGTGTACGGGGTGGAAATGCCCGGAGCGAAAATGCGTGCCGCCGATGTCGAAGACGACGACGCTGTCCGCGTCGTCGTCTTGCGCCACGGGTCGGGACGTCCTGTCCAGAGTGTCCGTTACCATGGGGCGCCTCCTCAGGCCACGCAGCTTTGATCGGTGGCGCGGTCGCCGCGCTGCCCGATCCAGAGCAGGGCCTGTTCCAGCTCGACGCGGGTCACATCGTTGACGAACGCGGTGTGGCCGATGCCGTCGGACAGCGGAATGCGCTGCTGGCCGTCACGGTGCTTGACGGTGTCGGCCAGGGCCTTTTCCAGCAGTTGCAGATTGAACACCGGGTGCGACACCGGCAGCCCCGCGACTTCGATCAGATCGATGGCGCGGTCGGCATCCGCCTGCGTCAGCAGCCCGCGTCCGGCCGCCAGCGCCACGCACAGGGCCATGTCCACCGCCACGGCTTCGCCATGCAGCAGCGCAGGTTCGGCCAGCAGCTCCAGCGAAGGGCTGAAGGTATGGCCGTAGTCCACGCTGCGCGCCAGCTCCGCTTCCCAGAGGTTGGGCTCAAGTTCGGCAAGCATGCCGGCAATGGCCCGGGACATGATTTCCTTGATCCGCGGATCGCTGGAGGCGAAGGCCTTGGGCGTCAGGCTCGAGGACATCTCTTCCAGCAGGTCGAACAGGTCGCGATCCTTGATCAGCGCCATCTTGATGATCTCCGCCACACCGTTGGAGATGTGGCGCTGATCCATGGTCTGCAGGAAATAGGGATCGATGAGCGCTGAGGAGGGGGCGTAATAGGTGCCCAGACGGTTCTTGTAGTCGTCGTGGTTGACCCCGGTCTTGATGCCGATGCCGGCGTCGATCTGCCCCATCAGGGTGGTCGGGATGCGGATGTAGGGAATGCCGCGGCGATACAGGCTGGAGGCGAAGCCCACCACATCCAGCAGCACGCCGCCGCCGATGCCGATCACCACTTCATTGCGCCGCAGCAGATTGGCCGCCGCCATGGCCTGCGCCACTTCGATGGCGTGATCCATGGTCTTGAAGGCTTCATCGCCGGACATGACTTTCCACACCACCTGGATTTTCCAGGCATCGAAATAGGCGCGGAACTCTTCGCCGTAGAGCTCGTTGACCCGCGCATCGATCACCACCAGCCGGCGCACCGGTTGCACACCGTTGGCGCCGCAACCGTACGCCAGGGCGGCGTTGCTGTGCTTGAGCAGGCCGGTGTTCAGCGACACGCTGTAGTTGACCTCCTGCCGGGCGTGCATGCGCCAGGTCAGGTCGGAGCACTTGGGCAGCGGGCTGGCCACGTGCAGCCGGCGTTGAGGTGCGGTCGGGGCGTTCAAGTTATCCATAACTCAGTTCTCGAAAAGGTCGTAGGGAGGGCAGGGTCTTCTCAGTCGATGATCGTGCGGTGAACCTTTACCCAGCGTTCTTCTTCGGCCGAGGCCAGAATCGCATCGATGATTTCGCAGCAGCGCAGGCCGTCGACGAAATTCGGTGCCGGCGATTCGCCGGTCTTCAGGGCATTGACGAAATGCCGGAAACTCAAGGTGAACGCATCGCCGTAGCCCATGCCCTGGGCCGTGACGCCGACGCCGAGGTCGCCGCCCAGCGCCGGGAACCAGAACAGTTCGGCGCCCGGATGGGCACGGCCCAGCGGGATGGTGCGGTAGCCGGAAAGACTCTGCGCATCGGCGCCGTCGAAGAACTGCAGCTCGTTGCTGCGTTCCCAGCTGAACCGCACGGCACCCTTGTCGCCGACCACCACAAAGAACACGTCATTCTTGAAGCCGGGCAGTGCCCAACTGGCCTTCAGCGTGCCGGTGGCGCCGTTGTCGAAGCGCACCATCGCCGCCGCCAGGTCATCCACCTCGACCTGGCCCTGGAGGCTTCGGTCGTTGGGCAGCGGACGTTTTCCGATGAATCGCTGGGTGGTGGCCACCACGCTGTCCACCTCGCCGACGAGGAACCGGGCCAGGTCGATGATGTGCGCGCCCACGTCGCCCAGAGCGCCGGCCCCGGCAGGGCCCTTCTTGAAGCGCCAGTGCAGGGGGATGGTCGGATCGTTGTTGTGATCCTGGAAGAAATGCCCCTCGAAATGACGGATGTCGCCCAGCGCGCCGCTTTTGATCAGCGCCCGGGCCTGAGCGATGGCCGGCCAGGCGCGGTAGGTGAAATTGACCATGTGAACCCGGCCCGAAGCATGGGCCGCACGGGCCATTTCGGCGGCGAAGCGGCTGTTGACCGACAGCGGCTTTTCGCAGATGACATGCTTGCCATGGGCGAATGCATCGAGGCAGATCTCATGATGGGAATCGTTGGGGGTGGCGACGTCCACCACATCGATCGAAGGGTCACGGGTCACGCTGGTCCAGTCGGTGCCGTGTTCCTGCCATCCCCAGCGCGAGGCTTCCCGCTCGGCCGCACGGCCATCGGTGTCGACAATGCGCACCAGATCGAAGCGGTCGGCCGGATCTTCGGTGTACCCGGCCAGATTGTTCATGGACAGGCTGTGCAGTTTGGCCATGTAGCCGGCGCCGATCATCCCCACGCGAAACGGCTTTGCTGCTTGCATCATGTTCTGGCTCCCTGTTGGACTTCTTGTCTGGATGCCTGAAACAAGGGGCAATGATCCTGCATGAACCCCGTTCCTCTGTTTTCAGGCGGGGGCAATACCACCCTTGACAGCGGTGTGAAGGTCAATAGGGTTTCTTACTTTTTTTCAAAAAACATGCATGGGCAACGCGCTACGATCGGCAGGCAGGCGAGGGCAAGCCCGGGTCATCCCCATGGGCATTGCGGGTTTCACATGACTGGAACGTTGAACGGCCTGCACAGACTAATGCGCAGGCGCCGCCGCTGAGGCTGGCGCAGCGCAATTGACCGCCGGGCAGACCCGGCTTGCCGGACGGGACGGAACACCATGCACACTGTTCGAACACTGACGGGATGGGCCGTGCTCGCCGTGCTGGCCGGTTGCGCCGGCCAGCACGGCGAGGAGTCGGGCCGGCGCTCGCCGGACGCGGTCAGGGCGCAGATCGTGCGCCTGTTGCCGGCCGGTACGGTCGACCGTCAGGGCTGGGCCACCGATATTTACGCCGCGTTTACGGCCCAGAAGATCAGCCCCACCACCGGCAATCTGTGTTCGGTGCTGGCCGTGGCCGAGCAGGAGTCGACATTTCAGGTCGATCCGCCGGTGCCGGGCCTGGGCAAGATCGCCCGTGACGAAATCGACCGCCGTGCCGCCAAGGCCCACATTCCGGGCGTGCTGGTCAGCGGTGCGCTGGCATTGCGCTCGCCGAACGGCAAGTCCTACAGCGAACGCTTGAGCGCCGCCCGCAGCGAAAAGGAACTGAGCGGGATCTTCGATGACTTCATCGGCATGGTGCCGATGGGCCGCACGCTGTTCGGCGGCTTCAACCCCGTGCACACCGGCGGGCCGATGCAGGTCAGCATCGAGTTCGCCGAGCGGCACGCCAAGGACTATCCCTATCCGGTGGGCGGGACGATCCGTCACGAAGTGTTTACCCGGCGGGGCGGGATGTACTTCGGCATCGCCCACTTGCTGGGGTATCCGGTGAACTACCGCGAACCGCTGTACCGCTTCGCCGATTTCAACGCCGGTTGGTACGCCAGCCGCAATGCGGCGTTCCAGAATGCGGTGAGCCGGGCGTCGGGCATCCCGCTGGCGCTGGACGGCGACCTGATCCGGCCGGGGTCGATCATGCCCGGCAGCACGGAGCTGGCCGTGCGGGCGTTGGGCAAGTCACTGGATCTGCGCAATCCGGTGATCCGCGAGCAATTGGAGAAGGGCGACACGCTGGGATTCGAAGACACCCGGGTGTACCGACGGGTGTTCGAGCTGGCGGAGCGGGCCGAAGGCAAGCCGCTGCCCCGTGCGGTGTTGCCGGGGATCGTGCTGCAGAGCCCGAAGATCACCCGCAAACTGACCACCGCCTGGTTCGCCAAACGGGTGGACGAGCGTTACCGGCGCTGCATGGCCAAACAATGAAGAAGCGAAAGGCATAAAAAAACCCGGCTGACGGGAGCCGGGTCTTTTCTGGGTTGTTGCGGTGATGCGAAGCATCAGGCCACGCGGCGTTCGATCAGGCGATCCGAACCGCCTTCGGCGACGCGGCGTTCCAGCAGACGGTCAGAGCCGCCTTCGGCGACGCGGCGTTCCAGCAGACGGTCCGAGCCACCTTCGGCGACGCGGCGTTCCAGCAGACGGTCGGAACCGCCTTCGGCGACGCGGCGTTCCAGCAGACGGTCGGAACCGCCTTCGGCGACGCGGCGTTCCAGCAGACGGTCCGAGCCACCTTCGGCGACGCGGCGTTCCAGCAGACGGTCGGAACCGCCTTCGGCGACGCGGCG
>NZ_JBIVHR010000035.1:16331-17470 GCF_044749305.1 Pseudomonas sp. NPDC089534
GACGCGGCGTTCCAGCAGACGGTCGGAACCGCCTTCGGCGACGCGGCGTTCCAGCAGGCGGTCAGCGCCACCTTCGGCGACGCGGCGTTCCAGCAGACGGTCGGAGCCACCTTCAGCGACGCGGTTTTCGATCAGTTTGTCCGAACCGCCTTCGGCGATCATCGTGTGGGCGGAAGGGGCTGCAAAAGCGTTCAGTGCAAGTACCGAGAAAGCGATGCCGAGAAGGGTTTGGCGTTTCATGATCGTGTGCTCCAGAGGGTGTTGTCGGTTGGTATGGAGCAGATGTTACGCCCGGGATTTTTTAAGAGAACTTCATTGCCGTGATGGTGAACATCGACGCCGATGATGGTTTGGCGCACGGGCCGTCGGTCAGCGTGATGGGGCCGCGTCCGTTCGGGGGCGGCGTTTTCCGCCGGGCCCTCTACACTGCAAGCTTGAAGCGGGACCGGCAGCCGGAGGAGGGCGCATGTATCAACTGTACGGGCACAGGAATTCAGGTGCGGCGGCCATCGAGGCGGCGCTGGAGCTGTGCCAGATCGCTTACCGTTTCATCGACGTCGAAGCCAGCGGCGAAGCGGCCCAGGAGCTGGCCAGGCTCAACCCGTTGAAGCAGATCCCGACCCTGCAACTGCCCGACGGCCGCGTCATCACCGAGAGCGCGGCGATCCTGGTGCACCTGGGCCTGAGCTTTCCGGAGTCCGGCCTGCTGCCGGCCGACGCCGCCGACCGAGATCAGGCGATCCGCGGCATGGTGTACATCGTCAGCAATTGCTACACGGCCATCGGCATCATCGACTACCCCGAACGCTGGCTGGTGATGCCGGACGAGGCCTCGCGGCAGAACCTGATGGCCGGCGCCCGCGAACGGCTGCACTGGACGTGGGAAGTGTTCGCCGACCTGTTTTCCGCCGAACTGTACCTGGACGACGAAAGGCCGGGGGCGCTGGACCTGCTGGCGGCGGTGGTGACCCGCTGGGCCGGCTCCCGCGAGCATCTGCGCCATGCCCGTCCCGGCTTCCATGCCTGGCTGGCGCGCATTGACCGCCACCCTGTGCTGGCACCGGTGTTTGCGCGGCACTGGCCGGCCTGAGCAGGCTGACTCCCACAGGGGATTGCGGGTATCCGCAGTATCTATGTTC
>NZ_JBIVHR010000035.1:17563-49483 GCF_044749305.1 Pseudomonas sp. NPDC089534
TATGTTCACCACAAAAACCTGTGGGAGCTTGCCTGCAAGCGATGAGGCCGGCACAGGCGACATTAGTGTTGCCTGACCCACCGCCATCGCCAGCAGGCTGGCTCCCACAGGGGATTGCGGGCGTCCTCAGGCTTCTGGTTCACCACAAAAACCTGTGGGAGCTTGCCTGCAAGCGATGAGGCCGGCACAGGCGGCATTAGTGTTGCCTGACCCGCCGCCATCGCCATCAGGCTGGCTCCCGCAGTGGAGGGTTCACTCCCCGCGGATGTAGTTTTCCAGTTGCCGGATCAGCGCTTCCTGTTCGGCCAAGGCCTCCTTGACCAGGTCGCCGATGGACAGCAGGCCGATCAGTTGGCCGTTCTCCACCACCGGCAGGTGGCGCAGGCGCTTGTCGGACATGATGCCCAGGCAGGTGTCGACGGTCTGGTGGGTGTCCACGGTGATCACCGGCGAGACCATGATGTCGCGCACCGGCGTGCCCACCGACGAGCGTCCCTTGAGCACCAGCTTGCGCGCGTAGTCGCGCTCGCTGATGATCCCCTCGACCCGGCCGTCCTTGACCACCAGCAACGCACCGACGTTCTTCGCGGCCATGTCCATCAGGGCCTGCAGCACCATGTCGTCCGGCGAGATGGTGTGCACTTTCTGGTTTTTCTCATCTTTGAGCTTGAGCAGCTGGGCGACGGTCTTCATGGCGGTTACTCAGGGGTTGTCGTTGTTCTTGAAGCATCGTAGACGCCGGCGCGCAGGGCAAGGCCGCAAAACGGCAGATAACACGCAAAAAACGTCATTCGGCAAAAAAAGCGGCCGATTCTGGCGGTGCGGCGAGGGCGCTCCGGGAAACGGGAGCAAGCTCCCTCGCCACGGGCCGGGTAGAATGGCCGCCAGATTCCGTATCCCGAGGTTGCAGTGGTGGATGTACAGCAGGGCTTCGTCCTGACCCGGCATTGGCGCGACACCCCGGCCGGCACCGAAGTCGAGTTCTGGCTGGCGACCGATGCCGGCCCGCGCCGCGTGCGCCTGCCGCACCAGCCGTCGGTGGCGTTCATCCCGGCCGAACAGCGCGGGCAGGCCGAGCGCGTGCTGGCGGACGAAAAGAACGTCGAGCTGCGCCCCCTGGCCCTGCAGGATTTCGAGCACCGCCCGGTGCTGGGGTTGTACTGCCAGCAGCACGGCCAGCTGATGCGCCTGGAGACCGCGCTCAACCGCGCCGGTGTCGACGTGTTCGAAGCCGATGTGCGCCCACCCGAACGCTACCTGATGGAGCGCTTCATCACCGCGCCGGTGCGGTTCGGCGGCACGCCGGACGCCGATGGCGTGCTGACCGACGCCCACCTCAAGCCCGCGTCCGGCTATCGGCCCGCCTTGCGGCTGGTGTCGCTGGACATCGAGACCACCGAGCAGGGCGAGCTGTATTCCATCGCCCTGGAAGGCTGCGGCGAACGGCAGGTGTACATGCTCGGTGCGCCGAACGGCGACGGCAGCGCCGTCGACTTCGACCTCGAATACTGCGACTCGCGCACCCTGATCCTGAAGAAACTCAACGACTGGTTCGCCCGCCACGACCCCGACGCGATCATCGGCTGGAACCTGGTGCAGTTCGACCTGCGCATCCTTCACGAACACGCCCGGCGCCTCGGCGTGCCGCTCAAGCTGGGGCGCGGCGGCGAGGAGATGCAATGGCGCGAGCACGGCAGCCGCACCCATTTCTTCGCCTCGGCGGCGGGGCGGCTGATCATCGACGGCATCGAGTCGTTGCGCTCGGCGACCTGGAGCTTTCCTTCGTTCAGCCTGGAAAACGTCGCCCAGACCCTGCTCGGCGAAGGCAAGTCCATCGACAACCCGTACCAGCGCATGGACGAAATCAACCGCATGTTCGCCGAGGACAAGCCGTCGCTGGCCAAGTACAACCTCAAGGACTGCGAGCTGGTCACGCGGATCTTCGCCAAGACCGACCTGCTGAACTTTCTGCTGGAGCGCGCCAGCGTCACCGGCCTGCCGGCCGACCGCAGCGGCGGCTCGGTGGCGGCGTTCACCCACCTGTACATGCCGCTGATGCACCGCCAAGGCTTCGTGGCGCCGAACCTGGGCACCAATCCGCCCCAAGCCAGCCCCGGCGGCTTCGTCATGGACTCGCGGCCGGGGCTGTACGAGTCGGTGCTGGTGCTGGACTACAAGAGCCTCTATCCGTCGATCATCCGCACGTTCCTGATCGACCCGGTGGGCCTGATCGAGGGCTTGCGCCAGCCCGGCGACGCCGAGTCCGTGCCGGGCTTTCGCGGCGCCCGGTTTTCCCGCACGCGGCATTGCCTGCCGTCCATCGTGGCGCGGGTCGCCGAGGGCCGGGAACAGGCCAAGCGCGAGCGCAACGCGCCGCTGTCCCAGGCGCTGAAGATCATCATGAACGCCTTCTACGGCGTGCTCGGTTCCAGCGGCTGCCGGTTCTTCGATACGCGGCTGGCGTCGTCGATCACCCTGCGCGGCCACGAAATCATGCTGCGCACCCGCCAGTTGATCGAAGCCCAAGGCCACGCGGTGATCTACGGCGACACCGACTCGACCTTCGTCTGGCTGCGCCGGCCCCACGGCCAGGAAGAGGCGGCGCAGATCGGCCGGGCGCTGGTGCAGTCGGTCAACGACTGGTGGCGCGGGCACGTGCGCGAGCAGTACGGACTGGAGAGCGCCCTGGAGCTGCAGTTCGAGACCCATTACAAACGCTTCCTGATGCCGACCATCCGCGGCGCCGAGGAGGGCAGCAAAAAACGCTACGCCGGCCTGGTGACCCGGCCCGACGGCCGCGAGGAAATGGTCTACAAGGGCCTGGAGACCGTGCGCACCGACTGGTCGCCGCTGGCCCGGCAATTCCAGCAGGAACTGTACGAACGGATCTTCCGTCGCGAGCCCTATCAGGATTACGTGCGCGAGTACGTGCGCCAGACCCTGGCCGGCGCGTTCGACGACCGGCTGGTCTACCGCAAGCGCCTGCGCCGCACCCTCGACGACTACGAGCGCAACGTCCCGCCCCATGTGCGCGCCGCGCGCCTGGCCGACGACTACAACGCGCAGCACGGCCGGCCCCGGCAGTACCAGAACGGCGGCTGGATCAGCTACGTCATCACCCTGGCCGGCCCCGAACCGCTGGAGGCGCGCCGGGCGGCCATCGACTACGACCACTACATCACCCGCCAGCTGCAACCGGTGGCGGACGCGATCCTGCCGTTTGTCGACGACGACTTCTCAACCCTGGTCGGGGGGCAGATGGGCCTGTTTTGAGTCCAGCAACTGCAGCGTCCATTCGTCCTGGATGCCATGGAAATAGCGCTCCAGGGCCTGATGGAACACGCTGCCGGCGTCGGCGAACTGGGCGAAGAGGGTGGTGGAGGAATGGAACTTCAGGTCGTCCGGATGCCCGAAGATCTGCGCCACCGAGCGCTGCGGAACGTTGAGCACCAACTGCGTGCAGGTGCGCAGCCGGGCGCCGAGCAGGTCATGGGCCAGATAGGCCCGGGCCTCGGCCGCCGAACCGATGGCGAAGCGCCGGGACATCTCGCTGCCGCCGAGCCCGGCGAACTGCGGGAAGACGAACCACATCCAGTGGCTACGCTTGTGGCCCTCGTCGAGCTCGCGCTGCACCCGCTCGAACACCGGATCCTGGGCCTGGAGGAAACGTTGCAGGTTGAACGGGTCGTACTGATCTGTGCTTCTCATGCCGAAGCCCTCGGCCAGTCGGCGGTGGCTCAGACCATGGCCAGCCGCCGCTTGCGGTGTGGCGCCTGAAACACCCGGTCCAGCGCCGCCAGATCCCCGGCGTCCAGTTGCAGCTGCGCCGCCTGTGCATTGAGTCGCACATGCTCGGGGCGCACGGCCTTGGGGATCGCAATCACACCATCCTGACGCAGAATCCACGCCAGCGAAACCTGTGCGGGGGTGGCGCCGTGACGAGCGGCGATCTCTTGCAGCGCGGGCGCCGCCAGCAGCGCGCCGCCCTGGCCGATCGGGCAGTACGCCATCAACGGCATGCGCTGATGCTGGCACCACGGCAGCAGGTCGAATTCGATGCCGCGCTCCTCCAGGTTGTACAGCACCTGATTGGTGGCGCAGGCCGGCACCGACAGCTCTTCGAGGTCGTCGACATCGAAGTTCGACACGCCCCAGCGGCCGATCTTGCCGGCCTCGCGCAGGCGCTCGAAGGCCTCGACGGTTTCCTCCAGCGGGTACTGGCCGCGCCAGTGCAGCAGATAGAGGTCGATGCGCTCGGTGCCGAGCCGTCGCAGGCTGCGCTCGCAGGCCTGGGGAATGCCTTGGCGGCTGGCGTTGTGCGGGTAGACCTTGCTGACCAGGAACACTTGGTCGCGCAGGCCGGCGATGGCTTCGCCGACCACGGTTTCGGCACCGCCTTCGCCGTACATCTCGGCGGTGTCGATCAGATTCATGCCCTGCTCGATGCCGGAGCGCAGCGCCGCCACCTCGCTGCGGTGCGCCGAGCGGTCTTCGCCCATGCGCCAGGTGCCTTGGCCGATCACCGGCACCTGTACGCCGGCGAGTTCGAGTGTACGCATGCAAACCTCCTGTTCTTGAGCGGTCGATGTTTCAGGTGGTCAGCAGCATAGCGCAACCTGATCCGGCGGCCGGTTCAGGCGAGGGAGCTGCTGTGGCGAGGGAGCTTGCTCCCGCTGGCCTGCGCAGCAGGCCCCAGTTTGCTTGGAACCGAAACAGGAGGGCTTTGCCCTCCAGCGGGAGCAAGCTCCCTCGCCACAGTGATCTCACTGGGCCGAGAACCTGAACACGACGGATTGGGTGTAGGTCTGGCCGGGATCCAGCCGTGTGCTGGGGAAGCCTTTCTGGTTCGGCGAGTCCGGATAGTGCTGGGTCTCCAGGGTGAACGCGCCCCAGTGCGGGTACACCTTGCCGCCCTTGCCCTTGACGGTGCCGTCGAGGAAGTTGCCGGTGTAGAACTGCACCCCCGGCTCGCTGGTGTACAGCTGCAAGCGGCGGCCGGAGTTCGGGTCGCTGACCTCGGCGGCCAGCTTGCCCGCATCGCCCTTGGCATCCAGCACCCAGTTGAAATCGAAGCCGCCCTGGTTCTGCTCGGCGAACCTGAGCTGCGGATGATCGTCCTTGATGCGCTGGCCGATGGCGGTGGCCCGGGTGAAGTCCATGGGCGTGCCCGCCACCTGGGCCAGTTCGCCGGTGGGGATGAGCTTGGCGTCGATCGGCGTGTAATGGCGGGCATGCAGGGTGGCGAGTTGCTTGAGGATGTCGCCGTTGCCCGCGCCGGCCAGGTTGAAGTAGCTGTGGTTGGTCAGGTTGAGCACCGTGGGTTTGTCGGTGGTGGCCTTGTAGTCGATGCGCAGTTCGTTGGCGTCGGTGAGGCGGTAGGTCACCTCGGTGGCGAGGTTGCCGGGGAAGCCCATTTCGCCGTCCGCCGACAGGTAGGTCAGGGTCACGCCCACCGAATCCTTGTCCTTCGTCTCGCGGGCCTTCCAGACTTTCTTGTCGAACCCCTGGGGGCCGCCGTGCAGGGCGTTGGTCTTGTCGTTCTGCGGCACCTGATAGCGCTGGCCGTCGAGCTCGAACGCGCCGTCGGCCAAACGGTTGCCGAATCGGCCGATGGTCGCGCCGAAGTACGCGGTGCCGCGCTGGTAGCCCTGCACATCGTCGAAGCCGAGCACGATGTCATCGAGCTTGCCGTGGCGGTCCGGCACCCGCAGCGCCTGCAGGGTGGCGCCGTAGGTGATGACCGTCGCCTGCATGCCGTGGCGGTTGCGCAGGATGTATTGCTCGACGGGGGTGCCGTCATCGGTCTTGCCGAAGGCTTTGTGTTCGCCGGAAAGGCCGGCGGCGTGGGCGGGCAGGGTCGTGAGCATCAGGGACAGTCCGAGGCCGGGGAGCAGGTGACGGGATTGAAGCATGGTGACCTTCCTTTTTGTTGTTTTGGCGGTGGCGTCAAACGGTGAAGGATTTCGCTGAATTCGCTTATTTAGTAATACTAAATTGGTGAGGAATAAGATTTATAGCTGTGAATATGACTTAGTCCAATAAAAAGTCTGACTAGATTGTGTGGCGCGCTATGCCAAAGGTCGGCTGGGCGATGCGGGCATCGCACTTTTGCCCGATCCCCGGCTCTATCCATGGTCAGGTTGCGGCGAGCCCCGTCGCGCAGGAACGAGACTGCCGAAGCATTGATGACCCGTTTGTTCGCCCTTATCCAACGCCCGTGCCTGTTGCTGGCCTGCCTGGCGCCGCTGCTGCTCGGCGGTTGCAGCCACCAGGACGGCAACGGTTTCATCACTCAACTGCGCGAAGGTCAACCCCAGGAATTCCTCCAGACCAGCGTCGACCGCATGGCCACCTTGGCCATGCGCGACAACCTCAACAGCCTCTACCGATTGATGGGCAAGCTGTACCTGCGCAACCCCGAGGAGCTGCGCAAGTCCGGTTTCCTGAACATCGGCGCCGCCGTCAAGCAGGTGCGGCTGGCCATCGAGCAGCAACAGCCGCTGCCGGTGCTGGGCGGTCGCAAGGATCTGGCGGCGCTCAGCTATGCGATGAGCCCGGAGTTTCTCGGCGACCGGGTCGGCGCGTTCATCTATGCCATCGGCAGCATGCTGGTCACCGCCCACGGCAACCGCACCGAGTTCTACATGACCGATGCGATCAACCCGACCTTCGTCCACAACGCCGCGCGCAACATCGAGAAAGCCACCTGGATCCTGGCCCAGCGGCAGAACAAGGAAGGCCAGCCGCTGCTGTTCTCCAACGAGATTTCGGAGGAGGGCAGCAACCTGAGCTTCGCCACCGAGTTCGGCAAGATCGTGGCGCGCCTGGATCTGCTGACCCAGATGCTCGACGAGCGCTACCGGCGCATCGGCCTGAACTATGCGCAGAGCCTGCTGTTCCTGAACTTCCTGCCGGTGCAATAGGGCCGCTTGCACCCGTAGGGGCGAGCCTGCCCGGTCAGATGGCGATGATTTGGCTGGCACGGCCTCGTCGCGAGCAGGCTCGCTCCCACAGGGGATGGGGTGAAGCTAAATGGCATAACGATAGATCCCATCGATATAGGGAGTTATAAGAAAACTCGCTATGCTGCGGGCCATATTTTTCCTGTGGTTTTTCTGGGCGTCTTCATGGATTTGGTAAATTTCGGCCTGGTGGTTGCCGGGCTGGTGGTGGGGTTCATCGTCGGCATGACCGGTGTCGGCGGCGGTTCGCTGATGACGCCGATCCTGCTGTGGTTCGGCATCAACCCGGCCACGGCGGTGGGCACCGACCTGCTGTACGCCGCCATCACCAAGTCCAGCGGCGTGCTGGTGCACAAGAAGAACAACAACATCGACTGGGCCATCACCGGATGGCTGACCCTCGGCAGCGTGCCGGCGGTGGCGATGACGCTGTGGTTCCTCAGCACCCTGCACGCCGCGCCGGACGCGATGAACGCCATCATCAAGCAGGCCCTGGGCTTCGTGCTGTTCGCCACGGCGCTGGCGATCCTGTTCAAGAAGCGTTTGCTGGAGTTCGCCCACAAGCGTGCCGGCGGCAACTACAACCCAAGCGGCGCGCGCCTCAACGCCATGACCGTGGTCACCGGGCTGATCCTCGGCACCATGGTCGCGCTGACCTCCATCGGCGCCGGCGCCCTAGGCACCGTCGCGCTGTTCATCCTCTATCCGCTGCTGCCGACCCGCCGCCTGGTCGGCACTGAAATCGCCCACGCCGTGCCGCTGACCCTGGTCGCGGGCCTGGGCCACGCCAGCATGGGCAACATGGACTGGGGCGTGCTGGGCTTTCTGCTGATGGGCTCGCTGCCGGGCATCTGGCTGGGCAGCCACCTGACCGGCCGCGTCTCCGACGAATTGCTGCGGCCGTGCCTGGCGACCATGCTGGTGCTGATCGGCTACAAGCTGGCGTTCTGAGCCCGTATCCACGATGAGCGACACCCTTTACCGCTGCGATGGCCGCATCGCCATCACCGTCGAACCCCGCGAAATGCGCATGAGCCATTGGGTGCATGCGCCGAAGGTGGTCGATCTGCTTCGTGGACAAGCGCTGCTGGATCTGCGCGGCGGGCCATGGGACTTGTTGTCCGCCACCGAGGTGGCGGACGGTGTCGAGCTGGTGCTGCGCAGGTATCCCGGCGAAGGCGCTCCGGTGCGGGTGAGCGTCTGCCTGGACGACGGATCGCTCAAGCTCGATGGGCGGCCCGTTGACGCGCAGGCCCTCGATGCTGCGCTGCGCTAACGGTCAGGCGCCGGTCGTCCGCTTCATCAGCGTCACCGGCAGCCCTTCATAGTCCAACTCTTCGAGCACCTCCCAGCCCAGCCGCGCATACAGCGATTGCGAGGCGTCGGTGTACAGGAACAGTTCCGGCACGCCCAGCGCGGCGGCCTCTTCGACGATACGGTTGACCAAGCGCGAGGCGATGCCGCGGCCCCGGTGCTCGGCCTTCACGTACACCCCGGCCAGCCAGGGCGTCAGTTGCGGGCGCAGGTCCAGGTCGCTGTCGATCAGCAGGGCGCCGCCGAGCAAGGTCCCGTCTTCGATGGCCACCACCACGCTGGGCACCGCGCCTTTGCCGCAGGCTGCCCGCATGCGTTCGGTGCGGGCTTGGAGCGTGTCGCCGGGCCGGTAATGGCCCCATTCCTTGAAATTGAGCTCGGCCAGCTCTCCGATCAGTTCGGGGTGGTCGCACAGGTAGTCGATCTGCATGCCGCTTGAACTCCTTTTCGTGGGGGCAGCGGACACCCTAATGCGGTCCTGCCCGGTAATCAAATCCGCGTCGGGGCTGGCGCCGGGCGGTTGCGCAATGTCGGCGCTGTCCTAAGCTTGGGACATGGCGAAACACTTTTACCGGGGCCGACCCGGAACGATCGCCATGGTGCGCAATCATTAGAGCGTGGATATCAAAAGGAGATGCGCATGCTCATCAGGTCACTGACCCTGACAACCTTGCTGGCGTTCGCCGGCCCCCTGTTCGCCGCCGCCGACAGCGACTCCCCGTTGGACATCGACAAGGGGCGCGCCCGGCCACTGATCGTGATCACCTCCAGCACCGTCGACGCCGAATGGCTGCGCCTGAAGAAGTCCCTGGAGGATCCGGCCAACAAGCAAGGCGTCAGCGACCGCAATATCCGCGTCTACACCGTGCTGAACATGTCCGGCCAGCTCGACGGCAAGGATCTCGGCCAGCAGGACACCATGGCCCTGATCCGCGCCCTGAAGCTCGGGGCCGGCGCGTTGCCCAAGGTGATCCTGGTGGGCAAGGACGGCGAGAAGAAGCTGGAGAGTTCGGGGGATGACACCAAGACGGTGGACCTGAAGAAAATCTTCGACACCATCGACGCCCTGCCGGCCGCCGAGAAGGAAATGACCGCAACGGTGGTCACCGCACCGACCGCCACGGAGCCGGCCCCGGCCAAAGGCGCCAAGGGCGCCAAACCTGCGAAGCCGGCCAAACCGGCCAAGCCGCCGGAGCAGCCGGATGATTGAGGGGCATCTTGTGATGCCGGAACGAAAACGGGCGACCTTGTGAGGTCGCCCGTTTATTTTTGCCTGTGGCGTTACTCGGTCAGCGCGCCGAGGATCTTGTGCGCCATCTTCACCCGCTCCGGAATCGGGTAGTTCCGGTTCGCCAGGATCACGATCCCGACCTTCTTCGACGGTACGAACGCCACGTAGGCGCCGTAACCGCCGGTGGAGCCGGTCTTGTTGAGCAGCACGTTCGCCGGTTCCGGCTGCGGCGGGTTGAGCCAGTTGACCTTGTGCGCCTCCATGGCCATCGGCGTCGAGTTGCCGGCCAGCAGGCGGTCGAGGCTGATCGGGTAGGCGTAGCGTTCCCAGCCCAGGCCCTGGGTCATGTCGCCGACGGTGTAGTAGCCGGCGTGGGTGAGGGCGATGGCTTTTTGCAGAGGCGTTTCGAGCCTGGCGGTGTCGAGGTTGGCTTCGACGTACTGCAGCAGGTCCGCGGCGCTGGTCTTCACGCCGTAGGCCTCGGCGTCGAGCGCACCGGGAGTGACCCGAACGGGTTGGTCGTTCTTGTCGTAGCCCTGGGCGTAGAGCTTCTGTTCAGACGCGGGCACCGAAAGGAAGGTGTGCTTGAGCCCGAGCTTGGGCAGCAGGGTGTCGGTCATGACCCGGTCGAACGGCTGGCCGAGGCTTTTCGCCGCCAGGTAACCGAACAGGCCGATGCTCGGGTTGGAGTACAGGCGATGGCTGCCGGCGGGATAGGTGGGTTTCCACTGTCGGTAATAGCCGAGCATCTTGTCGGAAGCGTCTGCGGCGGCCGGGAATTGCAGCGGCAGGCCGCCGGCGCTGTAGGTGCCCAGTTGCAGCAGGCTGATGGTGTCGAAGGCGCTGCCTTTGAGTGCCGGCCAGTGCTGGCTGGCCTTGTCGGAGAAGGCCAGTTTGCCGTTGGCCTGGGCGTAGGCGGCGAGGGTGGCGGTGAAGGTCTTGCTCACCGAGCCGATCTCGAACAGGGTGTTTTCGCTCACCGGTTGCCCGGTCTTCTTGTCGGCGACACCGTAGTTAAAGTAATGCGCCTTGCCACCGACGGTCACGGCGACGGCCAGGCCCGCGATGTTCTCTTGCTGCATGACCGGCGTCACGCTGGCGTTGACCAGCGCCTGCAGCGGGTCGTCGGCTTGAGGGGCGGCCAGGCAGCTGGCGGCGCTGAAGAAAAGTCCGCAAGCGCTGAAAGACTTGAGTTTGTTCAGGTTGATCGATGGCATGGTTGAACCACTCTCCATGAGTGCTAATGGTGTTATCCCGCTACACTGCGAGCGTTTTCCGTCGGGCCGGCTGATCGGCGCCGCCAAATCTAGGCAGTCCGGCGTTATTCGACAAACGATGAAAACTCAGACGAGCCATTAGAAAAATTTGGGACGCGGCATGATTCGACCTCAATTGCCCTTAAATGCACTGCGCGCCTTCGAAGCCTCCGCGCGTCATTTGAGCTTCACCCGCGCCGCCGTGGAGCTGTGCGTGACCCAGGCCGCCGTCAGCCATCAGGTCAAAAGCCTGGAGGCGCAACTCGGCGTGATCCTGTTCAAGCGTCTGCCCCGTGGGCTGATGTTGACCGGCGAGGGTGAAACCCTGCTGCCGGTGTTGACCACGTCTTTCGATCATATCGCGCAGATGCTCGAGCGTCTGGCGGGCGGGCAGTACCGGGAGACGCTGACGGTCGGGGCGGTGGGCACTTTCGCGGTGGGCTGGCTGCTGCCCAGGCTGGCGGATTTCCAGGCGAAGCATCCGCTGATCGATCTGCGCCTGTCGACCAACAACAACCGGGTGGATGTGGCCGCCGAAGGGTTGGATTTCGCGATTCGCTTCGGGGCGGGGGCGTGGCACGGGATCGAGGCGACCCGTCTGCTGGAGGCGCCGCTGTCGGTGCTGTGCGTGCCGGACATCGCCCGGCAGTTGCAGGCGCCGGGGGATCTGCTGCAGCAGCGCCTGCTGCGTTCCTACCGCGCCGATGAATGGCCGCAATGGTTTCAGGCGGCGGGCCTGACGACCCATGTCGCACCGCCCCAGAGCATCGTGTTCGATTCGTCGTTGGCGATGATGGACGCGGCGCTGCAAGGGAGCGGGGTGGCGCTGGCGCCGCCGCTGATGTTCGCCCGGCAACTGGCGGCGGAGGTGATCTGTCAGCCGTTCGCGATCGAGATCACCACGGGGAGCTACTGGCTCACGCGATTGCAGTCGAAGCCGGAAACCCCGGCGATGGCGGCGTTCAGGCACTGGTTGCTGCAGATGTCCGCCTGACGCCGGTTCAATGTGGGAGCCAGCCTGCTGGCGATGACGGCAGCACATCCGGCATCGCCAGCAGGCACGCTCCCACAGAGGGGTTGTGATCCCGTCGGAGGATTAGCGCACCAGGCACGGCTTCTTGTTATCGAACGCCCAGCCCGGAATCAGGTACTGCATCGCCACGCTGTCGTCCCGCGCGCCCAGCCCCATGCCTTTGTACAGTTCATGGGCCTTGGCCACCTGGTCCATGTCCAGTTCCACGCCCAGCCCCGGCTTGTGCGGCACCTTCACGCAACCGTCGACGATCTGCAGCGGCGTCTTGGTCAGGCGCTGGCCGTCCTGCCA
The DNA here is from genome assembly GCF_044749305.1 of Pseudomonas sp. NPDC089534. Taxonomy (NCBI): domain Bacteria; kingdom Pseudomonadati; phylum Pseudomonadota; class Gammaproteobacteria; order Pseudomonadales; family Pseudomonadaceae; genus Pseudomonas; species Pseudomonas sp. NPDC089534. The sequence goes on from NZ_JBIVHR010000035.1 coordinate 29,651, forward strand.
GATCCAGTGGGTGTCGATGGCGGTGATGTCGCCCGGCGCAGCAGCGGCCACGTGGGTGAACATCGCCAGGGAAATGTCGAAGTGGTTGTTGGAGTGCGAACCCCAGGTCAGGCCCCACTCGTGGCACATCTGCGCCACGCGCACCGAACCCTGCATCGTCCAGAAGTGCGGGTCGGCCAGCGGGATGTCCACCGACTGCAACTGGATCGCGTGGCCCATTTCGCGCCAGTCGGTGGCGATCATGTTGGTGGCGGTCTTGAGCCCCGTGGCGCGGCGGAACTCAGCCATGACTTCGCGGCCCGAATAGCCGTTCTCCGCGCCGCACGGATCTTCCGCGTAGGCCAGCACATGATGCTGGTCGCGGCACAGGCGGATGGCTTCCTTGAGCGACCAGGCACCGTTCGGATCGAGGGTGATGCGCGCCTCGGGGAAGCGTTCGGCCAGGGCGGTCACCGCTTCGATTTCCGCATCGCCGCTCAGCACGCCGCCCTTGAGCTTGAAGTCCTGGAAGCCGTAGCGGGCGTGGGCGGCTTCGGCCAGGCGCACCACGGCGTCGGCGGTCATGGCTTGTTCATGGCGCACGCGGAACCAGTCGTTGTCGGCGTCCGGTTCGCTGCGGTAGGCCAGGTCGGTCTGCCGGCGGTCGCCGACGTAGAACAGATAACCGAGCATCTTCACTTCGTCGCGCTGCTGGCCTTCGCCGAGCAATGCGGCCACCGGCACGTCGAGGTGCTGGCCGAGCAGGTCGAGCAGGGCGGCTTCCAGGGCGGTGACCGCATGAATGGTGATGCGCAGGTCGAAGGTCTGCAGGCCGCGTCCGCCGGCGTCGCGCTCGGCGAAGGTCTGGCGCACCTGGTTGAGGATCTTCTGGTAGGTGCCGATCGGGCTGCCGACCACCAGGCTGCGGGCGTCTTCGAGGGTCTGGCGGATGCGTTCGCCGCCGGGCACTTCGCCGACGCCGGTGTGGCCGGCGTTGTCCTTGAGGATGACGATGTTGCGGGTGAAGAACGGCCCGTGGGCGCCGCTCAGGTTGAGCAGCATGCCGTCGTGGCCGGCCACCGGGATGACCTGCATGTCGGTGATGATCGGGGCTTTGGCGGTGTCGTGTACGGTCATTTCGGTTGTCCTTTGTGGCGCGGTTCAGGCGTGTTTCGGCGCAGCGTCGGCGGTGACGGCGTCGGGGGAGGATCGGGGGGCGGTGCGGGCGGCGAACACGATGACCGCGGCGATGATCGACGTCGCGGCCAGGCCGTAGAGCCCGCCCTGGATGGAGCCGGTGTGTTCTTCCAGCAGGCCGAAGGTGGTCGGCGCCACGAAGCCGCCAAGGTTGCCCACCGAGTTGATCAGGGCGATCACGGCCGCGGCGATGCGCGCATCCAGGTACGCCTGGGGAATCGGCCAGAACAGCGACGAGGCGGACTTGAAGCCCAGCGCGGCGAAGCAGATCGCGACGAAGGCGAAAACAGGCCCGCCGGTGGTGGACAGGAACATCCCCGCCGCCGCGATCAGCAGGGCTGCGGCGACCCACGCCTGCTGGTGCTTCCACTTGGCCGAGAACGAGGCGAACGCGTACATGCCGATGATCGACAGCAGCCACGGGATCGAGTTGAACAGGCCGACCTGGAAGTCGCTCATCTCGCCCATCTTCTTGATGATGCTCGGCAGCCAGAAGGTCGCGGCGTAGATGGTCAACTGGATGAAGAAGTAGATCAGGCAGAACAGGATGATCTGGCGGTCCTTGAGCAGCTTGCCCAGCGACGGCCTGGCGGTGGTCGCCGCTTCCCGCGCCCGCTGCTCGTCGTCGATGGCCTTGACCAGCGCGTCCTGCTCGGCGCGGCTGAGCCACTTGGCGTCGTGGGGCTTGGCGTCGAGCCAGAACCAGACGAAGACGCACAGGCCCACCGAGAACATCCCTTCGATGAAGTACATCCACTGCCAGCCGTGCAGGCCCAGGCCGCTGATCTGCAGGAGCAGGCCGGACAGCGGGCCGGATATCAGCGAGGCCACCGCCGAACCGCTGAGGAAGATCGCGATGGCCTTGCCGCGTTCGGCGGCCGGCAGCCAGCGGGTGAAGTAGTAGATCACCCCCGGAAAGAACCCGGCCTCGGCGACGCCGAGCAGGAAGCGCAGGATGTAGAAGTGGGTCTCGTTCTGGATGAACGCCATGCCGGCGGCCACCAGGCCCCAGGTGAGCATGATGCGGGTCAGCCAGATCCGTGCGCCGACCCTTTGCAGCAGCAGGTTGGAGGGGACTTCGAACAGCGCGTAACCGATGAAGAACAGGCCGGCGCCGAACCCGTAGGCCGCGGCGCCGATGCCCAGGTCGTGTTCCATGTGGGTGCGGACGAAGCCGATGTTCACCCGGTCAATGTAATTGACGATGAACATGATCACGAACAGCGGCAGGACGTGGCGTTTGACTTTGGCGATAGCCGAGGACAGCGCTGGATCGGCGGCCTCGTTCATCCCGGCGATGGATGGTTTCACTTGGTTTTCTCCCACTCGTTATTTTTATGCGGGGTGTGTCTGGGTGCTGCGTTGTTGATAGACATCATACAACTAGATTTTTTTGTCCGACAAGCTGTGAGTACCAACAAATTCGCTGTGGTGAAGTTTGTTTTTATGCTTTTCGCGATTTTGTTGCCGTAAATGCTGGGTTTTTTGAGGGTTTCTCAGGCTGCTTGTCGTCTTGTTCGACTGAGGAGCAAATGACTGTTTGTACCGGATTGGCGATTTATTTGAGTGTTGTCATACAAGTTTGGCGGCGTAATGAGCTAAAATTCGCTCAATGCCCCTCCACGGCAGTGCTACGATCCGCAAGCCCCGTCCCCGGAACCGATCATGCAAGACGAACTCGACGCTCCCGCCCGCAAGCGCGCCCACAACCTGGCCCATGACCTGGTCGAAAAGCTGACCCAGGGCATCCTGCTCGGGCAGATGCTGCCCGGCGACAAGCTGCCGTCCGAGAATTCGATCGTCCGGGAGCATGGCGTCAGCCGCACGGTGGTGCGCGAGGCCATTTCCAAGTTGCAGGCGTCGGGGCTGGTGGAGACGCGTCATGGCATCGGCACGTTCGTGATCGAGCGGGCGCCGGAGCAGGGGCTGCGGCTCAATGTCGAGACCGCGCTGGGGGTGCGCAGCATCCTCGAACTGCGCATGGGGCTGGAGACACAGGCTGCGGCGCTGGCGGCGCAGCGCCGCAGCGAGCAGCAACTGGTGCAGATGCGTCAGGCCCTGGACGATTACCGGCGTCTGTTGGCCAACAACGACAGTTGCGTCGAAGCCGACCGGCGCTTCCACCTGCTGATCGCCGAGGCCACCGGCAACGTGTGCTTCACCGAAATCATGCAGCACCTGGGAAGCGCGATGATCCCGCGCACCCGCGTCAACGCCGCCGAACGCGGCGCGGTGGATCTGAGCAAGCTGGGGGAATTGGCCAGTCAGGAGCATGAGGCGATCCTCAATGCGATCAGACGCCAGGATCCCGATGCGGCCAGGGCGGCGATGTGGCTGCACCTGACCAACAGCCGGGACCGGTTTTCGGCTCAGGGCTGAACCGGGGGGCGTCGGTACAGCCGACACCTTCTTCGCCTGATACACCGCCATCGCTTGCAGGCAAAGCTCCCACAGGGTTCGACGGCGTTCGCAGAAATGGCAGGCCACCGAAAAATCCTGTGGGAGCTAGCTTGCCAGCGATGAGGTCGATACAGCCGACATCTTCATTTCCTGAGGTACCGCCATCGCTTGCAGGCAAGCTCCCACGGGACTCAGTGGCGTTCGCAGAAATGGCAGGCCACCGAAAAAACCTGTGGGAGCCAGCCTGCTGGCGATGGCGGCCTGTCAGTCACCCGCGATGTCGCCTGTGCCGGCCTCATCGCTGGCAAGTCGAGTCGTCGCACCGCAGCTCCCACAGGGCTCAGTGGCGTTCGCAGAAATGGCAGGCCACCGCAAATCCTGTGGGAGCCAGCCTGCTGGCGATGGCGTCGGCGAGGACGCCGTCAGGCTCAGGCCGCGCCGATATCCCGCATCAGCAGCCCGAAGCGCAGGTCCACCGCATCCGGAATCGGCAGGTAAACGGTGTGCCCGTCCCCCGGTGCCACGTCGATGGCTTCGCCCTTGAGGTTTTGCAGCTGGTGCAGGTCGAAGTGGAAGTTGCCCTTGGGCGTCATCAGTTCCAGGTGGTCGCCCAGGCCAAAGCGGTTCTTCACCTTGACCTCGGCCAGCCGGTCGCGACGTTCGCCGGTCAGTTCGCCCACGAACTGCTGGCGCTCGGAGACCGAGCTGCCGTTCAGGTAGTTCTGGTACTCGTCATGTACATGCCGGCGCAGGAAGCCCTCGGTGTAACCGCGCTGGGCCAGCGATTCCAGGTCGTTCATCAGGCTGCGGTCGAACTCGCGGCCGGCCACCGCGTCGTCGATGGCCCGGCGATAGACCTGGGTGGTGCGTGCGCAATAGAAGTGCGACTTGGTGCGCCCCTCGATCTTCAGCGAATGCACGCCCATGCGGGTCAGGCGTTCGACGTGCTGCACCGCACGCAGATCCTTGGCGTTCATGATGTAGGTGCCGTGTTCGTCCTCGAACGCCGGCATCAGCTCGCCGGGACGGTTGGCCTCCTGCAGCAGGAACACCTGTTCGGTGGGGGCGCCGAGGCCTAGGGTCGGCTGCGGCTCGCAGGTCTGCACGATGTCGCCCAGCTGGTTCTGCGTGGCCTCCTGCGCCGAGTACTTCCAGCGGCAGGCGTTGGTGCAGGTGCCTTGGTTGGCGTCGCGCTTGTTCATGTAGCCCGACAGCAGGCAGCGTCCGGAATAGGCCATGCACAGGGCGCCGTGGACGAACACTTCCAGTTCCATGCCCGGCGCCTGTTCGCGGATTTCGCCGATCTCCTCCAGCGACAGTTCGCGGGACAGGATGATCCGGCTCAGCCCTTGCTGCTGCCAGAACTCCACGCTCGCCCAGTTCACCGTGTTGGCCTGCACCGACAGGTGGATCGGCATCTGCGGGAAATGCCGGCGCACCAGCATGATCAGGCCGGGGTCGGACATGATCAGCGCATCCGGCGCCATCTCGATCACCGGCGCCAGGTCCTTGAGGAAGGTCTTGAGCTTGGCGTTGTGCGGGGCGATGTTGACCACCACGTAGAAGCGCTTGCCCTGGGCTTGCGCTTCGCGGATGCCGAGGGCGAGGTTGGCGTGGTCGAATTCGTTGTTGCGCACCCGCAGGCTGTAGCGCGGCTGGCCGGCGTACACCGCATCGGCGCCGTAGGCGAAGGCGTAGCGCATGTTTTTCAGGGTGCCGGCGGGAGCCAGCAGTTCCGGGGCGGCGAGGGGCAGGGTGGCGTTCATGGCGGCGTCGGTGGCAAAAGCGCGGCAGGGTAGGGCAAAGTCGGCGAGGGTTCATTGATCTGGATCTATGCTCCATGAACAAAAAGGGCACTTGTGCCTGCGCCGGCTGACCAAGACAGGGTGGGCGCATGGGGCGCCCGGCTGACGTGGACCGGACATGAATCGACAGAGCCCGCCGTTCAAACCCCTCACGGTGCTGCTGGTGCTGGTGACCGTTGCGTTCATCTGGATCCTGCTGCCGTTCTACGGCGCGGTGTTCTGGGCGGTGATCCTCGGCATTCTGTTCGCGCCGATGCAGCGTCGGCTGCAGTTGCGGTTCGGCTGGCCGCGCAACCTGACGGCGCTGTGCACGTTGGGCATCTGCCTGGTGATCGCGATTCTGCCGGTGATCGTCATCGGCGCGCTGCTGGTGCAGGAGGGGGCGACGCTCTACAGGAGCATCGACAGCGGCGAGCTGGACATCGCCGCCTACCTGGCCCAGTTCAAGCACAGCCTGCCGCCGTTCTTCCAGTCCCTGCTCGACCGCTTCGGCGTCGGCGAGCTCAATGCCTTGCGCGAGAAGATCGTCAAGGCTGCGCTGCAAGGCAGCCAGGCGCTGGCGACGCAGGCGTTCAGTGTCGGTCAGGGCACATTCGAGTTCGTGGCGGGATTCTTCATCATGCTGTACCTGCTGTTCTTCTTCCTGCGCGACGGCGCCGAACTGGCGCGCAAGGTACGCACGGCGGTGCCGCTGGAGGAGCAGCACAAGCGTCGCCTGCAACTGAAGTTCAACCGGGTGGTGCGCGCCACGGTGAAAGGCAATCTGCTGGTGGCGATCACGCAGGGCGCGCTGGGCGGGGCGATTTTCTGGTTTCTGGACATCCCCAGCGCCTTGCTGTGGGCGGTGCTGATGGCGTTCCTTTCGCTGTTGCCGGCGGTGGGGGCCGGCATCGTCTGGGCGCCGGTGGCGCTGTACTTCCTGTTGGGCGGAATGATTTGGCAGGGGGTGCTGCTGGGGCTGTTCGGGGTGTTCGTGATCGGGCTGGTGGACAACCTGATGCGTCCGCTGCTGGTCGGCAAGGACACGCGCATGCCGGACTACATGATTCTGATCTCGACCCTTGGGGGGCTGGCGGTCTTCGGCCTCAACGGCTTTGTGATCGGTCCGCTGATCGCGGCGCTGTTCATGTCGAGCTGGGCGCTGTACATCGAGACCCGGCCGAAGGTGCAGTTGCCTTAGGCGCCGAGCGATCCGTCGACCATCACCCGCGACAGCGCCTGGGCGTCCGGCAGCGAGGTGAGCGGGCCGCTGATCGGTTCGCCGTCGAGCACCAGATACCAGCAGGCGAGCAGGCCCATCGCCCGAAGCGAAGCGGGGACGGCGCTGCCGATGACAGACATGATTTGAACCTGAGCCATAGCGGATACCTCCATCAAACTATGGAGCTACCTTATGCAATCGCCGGTTCGACGGACAATCAACGCTTTCGATAGTGGACATTGACGCCGCTGAGGGCTGTTCAGTCGACCGTCTGGTCGAGCATGTGCACCACTTCCCGCTCGTTGAGCAGGCCCTTGCGCACCAGGTTCTCGGTCAGCAGCGAAAGGAACTTGGCGCTGCGGTGGCCTTCCAGGTGCTTGAGTTCGGTCAGGGCGTTGTACACCTTGCTCGAAGTGCATAAACCGACGATGCGGTGCGGATTCTGTGTGGGCATGGCTGTCGTCCTTGTTGTTTTCAACCTGTTGTTGGCGGACGGATTCAGAGTGCGGCTCCGTCATGACAAAGGGATGACCGTCGGATGACTTGAGGGCTCCGGGTCTTGTCCATCATGCCGACTTTAACGGTCATGACTGTCTCCGGAGCGACCTTGACGCGATCTATCCAGACGTCGCCGACGGACGGCCACAAAAAAGCCCCGCTGAAAGCGGGGCTCCTTGCGCGGCGGTTACCAGCGCGGGCCGCCGTAGTAGTGCGGATGGCCGTAGTAGCCGCGGGGCGGGCCATAGTAGACCGGGCCCGGCACGTACACCGGCTGCTGCACATACACCGGTGCCGGCTGGTAGTAGACCGGTGGAGGCGGCGGTTGGACATACACCGGCGCCGGCTGAGCGTAAACAGGCTGTTGGACGTAGACCGGCCGGTCCTGGTTGATGAGCGCCGAGCCGATGATGGCCGAGCCGACGATCGCACCGAACACCGCCGGGCCCTGCCAGCCACCGCCGTGGGCTTCTGCCTGACCTGTGACAGCGAATGCACCAATCAACAAGGCCACGATGGGGAGTTTACGAATCATGATAATTCCTCGGTTCTTCGACCCGGCGTCCAGGCCTGCGGCAGGCACGGGATGGCGCGGGGATACCTCTATGACAACGAATTTCTGAAAATCAGCACGGCCGCTGGGTAAATTTTGTGTAAGGTCTGTACCGCCTCCGTTACCCGGTTTCGCGGCATCGGCCGCGATGCCCGGAACAGACCGGCCAATGATCGTACAGAACCCGGTGGAGCGGCTAATCCCGTCCATCCGAAAGTGCATTCCAAGGAGATTCCTCATGCAGATGAACCCCAACAAAGACACCCAACTGTGCATGTCCCTGTCTGGGCGTCCCGGGAACTTCGGCCTGCGCTTTCACAACCACCTGTACGAGCAGTTGGGCCTGAACTTCTACTACAAGGCCTTCAGCAGTCAGGACTTGCCGGGCGCCGTGGGCGGGATCCGTGCATTGGGCATCCGCGGCTGCGGTGTGTCGATGCCGTTCAAGGAAGCCTGCATCGAGCTGGTCGACGAGCTGGACGCGTCGGCGGCGGCGATCCAGTCGATCAACACCATCGTCAACACCCAGGGCCACCTCAAGGCCTACAACACGGATTACATCGCCGTCGCGCAGTTGCTGCAGACCCATGCCGTGCCGAAGGCATCGACCTTCGCCCTGCGCGGCAGCGGCGGCATGGCCAAGGCCGTGGCCAGCGCCTTGCGCGATGGCGGTTACCGCAATGGCCTGATCGTCGCCCGCAACGAACGCGCCGGGCGGGCGCTGGCCGATTCCCTGGGCTACCGCTGGACGGCCGACCTGGGCGACGAGCGGCCGCAGATGCTGGTCAACGTCACCCCCATCGGCATGACCGGCGGGCCTGAGGCCGATCAACTGGCGTTCGAGCCGGAGGCGATCCAGGCGGCGGACACGGTGTTCGATGTGGTGGCGATCCCCTCGGAAACGCCGCTGATCGTGCGTGGCCGGGCCCAGGGCAAGCGGGTGATCACCGGTCTGGAAGTGATCGCGATTCAGGCGCTGGAGCAGTTCGTGCTCTACACCGGCGTGCGGCCGACAACGGAGCAGTTCGAGGCGGCGGTGGCGTTCGCCCGCAGCTGAAATCTGCAGGAATCTTCATCGTCTGACACGCCGCCATCGCTTGCAGGCAAGCTCCCACAGGGTTCGGCGGCGTTCGCGCAAATGGCAGGCCACCACGAATCCTGTGGGAGCCAGCCTGCTGGCGATGAGGCCGGCCCAGCCGACATTTCTGTTGTCTGTTCCACCGCCATCGCTGGCAAGTCGAATCGTCGCACCGCAGCTCCCACAAAGGTCGGCGGCGTTCGCGGAAACGGCAGGCCACCACGAATCCTGTGGGAGCTAGCTTGCTAGCGATGAGGCCGGCCCAGTCGACATTTCTGTTGTCTGTTCCACCGCCATCGCTGGCAAGTCGAATCGTCGCACCGCAGCTCCCACAAAGGTCGGCGGCGTTCGCGGAAACGGCAGGCCACCACGAATCCTGTGGGAGCTAGCTTGCTAGCGATGAGGCCGGCACAGCCGACATCTTCATCGCCTGACATGTCGCCATCGCTTGCAGGCAAGCTCCTACAGAGTTCGGCGGCGTTCGCGGAAATGGCAGGCCAGCGCAAATCCTGTGGGAGCCAGCCTGCTGGCGATGAGGCCGGCCCAACCGACATCTTCATTGCCTGACATGCCGCCATCGCTTGCAGGCAAGCTCCTACAGAGTTCGGCTGCGTTCGCGGAAACGGCAGGCCACCACGAATCCTGTGGGAGCTAGCTTGCTAGCGATGAGGCCGGCCCAGCCGACATTTCTGTTGTCTGTTTCACCGCCATCGCTGGCAAGCCAGCTCCCACAAAGGTCAGCGGCGTTCGCGGAAATGGCAGGCCAGCGCAAATCCTGTGGGAGCCAGCCTGCTGGCGATGAGGCCGGCCCAGCCGACATCTTCATCGCCTGACATGCCGCCATCGCTTGCAGGCAAGCTCCTACAGGGTTCGGCGGCGTTCGCGGAAATGGCAGGCCACCTTGGATCCTGTGGGAGCCAGCCTGCTGGCGATGAGGCCGGCACAGCCGACATCTCTGTTGTCTGTTCCACCGCCATCGCTGGCAAGTCGAATCGTCGCACCGCAGCTCCCATAAAGGCTGGCGGTGATTATTCGAGGCGGGCCAGGCGTTCTTCCAGTGCGGCGATCCGCGCTTCCAGCTCTTCGATCCGTTCGACCGAAACGCCACCGCCAGAACTGCGCTCACCGGCATTCTGCCGTGCCGCGATGATCGCCTCGATGTCCGCCGGATCGCCCAGGGCATGGGTGTAGCGGTCTTCGCGCTGGCCGGCCTGGCGCGGAATCAGCACCGCAAGCCCGCGGGCAATCAGGCGTTCGAGCTGATGCACCACCTGTTTGGCGTCTTCGAAGTCATGCATGCGGCCGCTGCGGGTCAGCAGTTCGTTGACGGTCTGCGGGCCGCGCAGAAACATCAGCCCCGACAGCACCAGCTGCGCCGGCACCAGCTCCAGCGCCTTGTCGACCTTATGCTCCCAGCGGTCGGCGCGGCTGCCCATCACCAGCCTGGCGAAGCCCTGGCTTTCGAGGGCGCGCAGGCTCTGGCCGATCTGGCCCTGGGTCAGGTTCATCACCGGCTCGCGGCTGGTCTTCTGGTTGCAGGCCAGCACCAGGGCGTTGAGGGTCAGCGGATAGGTTTCCGGGCTGGTGGCCTGCTTCTCGATCAGCGAGCCCAGAATGCGGATTTCCGTGGCGTTGAGCCGCGGTTCGTCGAAAGTGGTCTCTGATTCGGTGGTCATCGCGGGCTCCCTGTGCAGTCGAAGGCGCCTAGCCTAATCCTTGCGCGACAAAAGACAAGTCGCGCCGGCGGCAGGCATGGCTATAATCGCCCACGTTTGACCACCCGCCACCACGCGAGACTGCCATGACCATCTCCCTGTACGCCGCATCCGTCCCGGTTTTCCAGCAAATGCTCAACGCCCTGAGCGATGTGCTGAAAAAGGCCGAAGCCCACGCCACCGAGAAAAACATCGACCCGAACGCCTTCCTCCAGGCGCGCCTGTACCCGGACATGTTCCCGCTGGTGCGCCAGGTGCAGATCGCCGTGGACTTCGCCAAGGGCGTGTCGGCGCGCCTGGCCGAAGTCGAGCTGCCGAAGTACGACGACAGCGAAACCACCTTCGCCGAGCTGCAGGCCCTGCTGAGCAAAGTCCTGGTCTTCATCGGCGAGATCAAGCCGGAGCAGATCAACGGCAAGGAAGGCATCGAGATCGTGACCCGTCCGGGCACGCCGAAAGAGAAGCGCTTCACCGGCCAGGCCTACCTGCTGACCTACGGTCTGCCGCAGTTCTTCTTCCACGTCACCACCACCTACGCGCTGCTGCGCCACAACGGCGTGGAAGTGGGCAAGCGCGATTACATGGGCGCGTTCTAAGCCGCCCGGTTTCGCAGAGCCATGAAAAAGCCCGCCAAGGCGTAAACCTTGGCGGGCTTTTTCATGCCGTTCCTACAGGTTTGGCGTCAGGCCAGGCGCTGGGCCTTCTGCTCTTCGCCCAGGCACGCGGCGGCGGTGAACAGCACGTCGGTGGAGGAGTTCAGCGCGGTCTCGGCGGAGTCCTGCAGCACGCCGATGATGAAGCCCACGGCCACCACCTGCATGGCGATCTCGCTCGGGATGCCGAACAGGCTGCACGCCAGCGGGATCAGCAGCAGCGAGCCGCCGGCCACGCCCGAGGCGCCGCAGGCGCAGATCGCCGCGACGACGCTGAGCAGGATCGCGGTCGGGATGTCCACGGCGATGCCCAGGGTGTGCACGGCGGCCAGGGTCAGCACGGTGATGGTGATCGACGCGCCGGCCATGTTGATGGTGGCGCCGAGCGGGATCGACACCGAATAGGTGTCCTCGTGCAGGCCCAGGCGCTTGCTCAGTTCCAGGTTGACCGGAATGTTGGCCGCCGAGCTGCGGGTGAAGAACGCGGTGATGCCGCTCTCGCGCAGGCACTTGAGCGTCAGCGGATACGGGTTGCGGCGCAGCTTCCAGAACACGATCAGCGGGTTCATCACCAGCGCCACGAACAGCATGCAGCCCAGCAGCACGGCCAGCAGGTGCGCATAGCCGATCAGCGCGCCGAAGCCCGAGGTGGCCAGGGTCGACGCCACCAGGCCGAAAATGCCCAGCGCGGCGAAGCGGATCACCACGCGCACGATCACCGTCACGCCGTTGGACAGGTCATCGAGCACCTGACGGGTGGTGTCGCCGGCGTGGCGGATCGCGACGCCCATGCCGATGGCCCAGGCCAGGATGCCGATGAAGTTGGCGTTCATCAGGGCGCTGACCGGGTTGTCGACCACGCTCAGCAGCAGGCTTTGCAGCACTTCGCCGATGCCGCCCGGCGCGGTCACCGTGACGTTGTCGGTGGACAGTACCAGGTTGGAGGGGAACATCGTGCTGGCGATCACCGCCACCACGGCGGCGCCGAACGTCCCCAGCAGGTACAGGAACAGGATCGGCCGGATGTGGGTTTCCTGGCCGTGCTTGTGGTTGGCGATCGAGGCCATGACCAGCACGAACACCAGAATCGGGGCCACGGCCTTGAGGGCCGAGACGAACACCTTGCCGATGAACGCAGTGCCTTTGGCCGCTTCCGGCGCAAACAGCGCCAGGGCGATGCCGGCCACCAGGCCGATCAGGATCTGCGTGACCAGGCTGAGGTTTTTCAGGCGCTGCAATAGAGAAGGGGATGAAGCGGTCATAACGGCATCTCTGAATTTTTATGGGGAGCAGGTCGCGTGCGCGGGCGACAAGGCGGGGGCAGGCCCGGCGCACGAACCGAAAGTGTCGGCGAGCCAACGACGCCGACAAACGGGTCGTTGAACAGGGTGTACGTTTTGCAGGGCGCGGACTTTACCACAGCGTAGGTTCCTTCCTTCAGGCCTGTGACGATCTGCCACCCGAACGGCCGGCGAGATCGGCAGCTTTGTGCAAGCCTGGGCGCAGGCACTTCTGTTAAGATCCGCCATCCTCATTTTCAGATTTGCCGGCGGGCCTTCGGGTCGAACGCCGGTGCCGTCGTTTCGCTGGAGTTTCCCATGCTGTTTCCGATCCTTCTGTTGTCCGCCGCCGGCTTCACGGTGCTGACCACGGAATTCATCATCGTCGGCCTGCTGCCGGCGATCGCCCGAGACCTTGCCGTCACCATTCCGCAGGCCGGTTTGCTGGTGACGCTGTTCGCCTTCACCGTGGCGATGTTCGGGCCGTTCCTGACGGCGTTCTTCGCCCGGTTCGAGCGGCGCCGGCTGTTCATCACCATCCTGATCATGTTCGGCCTGGCCAATACCCTCGCGGCCCTGGCGCCGAACATCTGGGTGATGGCGGTCGCCCGGCTGATCCCGGCGCTCGGGCTGCCGGTGTTCTGGGCCCTGGCCAGCGAGACGGCGGTGGACATCGTCGGTCCCGACCACGCCGGCCGCGCCATCGCCAAGATCGGCTTCGGCATCGTCTGCGCCACGGTGTTCGGCATCCCGGTCGGCACGCTGATTTCCGATGCGTTCGGCTGGCGCAGCGCGTTCGCCATCCTGGCGGTGATCGCCTTCGCCAAGGCGTTGCTGCTGTTCGTCTACCTGCCCAAGACCCACCTGCACCAGCATCAGGTCAGCTTCGCTTCGCAGTTCAAGATCCTGCGCAGCCCGCTGATGCTGGGCCATGTGCTGCTGTCGATCGTGGTGTTCAGCGGCATGTTCACCGCCTACACCTACCTGGCGGACATCCTGGAGCGGCTGGCCGGGTTCAACGGCACGGTGGTCGGCTGGTGCCTGATGGGCTTCGGCGCGGTGGGGCTGATCGGCAACTCGTTGGGCGGCCGCGCGGTGGACCGTCATCCGCTGGTGGCGTCGATCATGTTCTGCACCTTCATGATCGCCGGCATGGTGGCGCTGGTGCCGAACATCCATTCGCCGGTCGGGCTGGCGGCGGCGATGGGCATCTGGGGCGTGACCCAGGCGGCGCTGTTCCTGGTCAGCCACGTGCGCCTGATGAAGGCGGCGCCCGAGGCGCCGGCGTTCGCCGCGTCGCTGAACATCGCTGGGGCCAACCTGGGCATCGGTCTGGGCGCGATGGTCGGCGGCCGGGTGATCGACAGCGCCGGTCTGGGCTTCGTGGGCTTTGCCGCCGCCGGCTTCATCCTGCTGTCCATCGTCCTGGCCATGGTGCTGATGGCGCTCAAGCCGCGCGTGGCCTGCGCCGAGGCCTAAAGGGCGGTGAACAGCTCGCGTCGGGCGCCTTCGGTGATCGCAACGATGCCGGGGTGCTTGACCTTGCGCTCCACGGAAATCGCGTAGAACGATTCGCTCACCGCGTCGGTCTGGCCGATCGACTCGACGCCGCACTGGCGCATCACTTCATCGGCGATCACGCTGGGGCCGATGAAAATCCCGCTGCCGGACTGACCGAACGCCTGCATCAATGCGCTGTCGTCGAACTCGCCTACGATCCTCGGCTGGATCTGCTGTTCGGCGAACCAGCGCTGCAGGCGGCTGCGCACCACGGTTTCCGCGCCGGGAATCAACAGCGGCGCGCCGTGCAGGCTGCGCGGAAAGTCCTTGCCGTACTGCGCCGCCAGTTCGGCGGTGGCGAAAAAGCTGATCCCGCATTCCCCCAGTTTCTGGCTGTAGCCCTTGATGTCCAGGTGCGACGGCATCGGGCTGTCGGAAATCACCATGTCCAGCCGCTGGATCGCCAGATCCGCCAACAGCCGCTCCAGCTTGTCTTCGCGGCAGGTGATGCGCAGCGGTTCGCTCAGCTCCATGGTCGGCGCGATCAGGCGGTAGACGATGGACTTGGGCACCACGTCGGCCACGCCGACGCGGAACAGGATCTGCTGCTCGTTGGGCTGGGTGCGCAGCATCCGTTCCAGCTCGCCGCCCAACTGAAACATCTGTTCGGCGTAGGGCAGGGTCTGGCGCCCGGCTTCGGTGAGCTCAAGTTGCCGGCCGACCCGGCGAAACAGTTCGATGCCGTAGGTCTCTTCGAGCAGGGAAATCTGTCCGCTGATGGTCTGCGGGGTCAGGTTCAGCTGTTCGCAGGCGCGCACGATGCTGCCGGTCTTGGCCACCACCCAGAAGTAATGCAGTTGTCGGTAATTGAGCATGGCGTTCTTCTGTGAGTTGTTTTGTTCGGAAAAACCGAAGTATAGCCGGTAAAAATACGAATTTTTCTGAAGTGTTACCTTCCCTAGAATGCCCAGCCATCGACGGCCCGCCTGTGGGGCCGCTGTCTGATCCAATCGAGGGAAGCAAGATGAAACTCAAAGCCACGGCGGTGCTGATCGCGTCTTTACTGGTACTGGCCGGATGCGACCAGGCCGAAAAGAGCGCCCAGCAATTGATGGGGCAAGCGGCGGAAGCGGCCAAGCAGGCCATCGACGACACCCACAAGGCGGCGGAGCAGGCGCTCAGCGACGCCACCGGCAATCTGGCCGGCAAGAAAGAATCGAAGGATGACGACGGAAAATCCGAATCGTCCTCCCAGGAAATCTAAAACGTCTTACAAGAACCAGGACTGAACCATGGAATATCTGTTGGAACTCGCCGCCAGCCCCACCGCCTGGATTGCGCTCGCTACCCTGGTGGTGATGGAGATCGTGCTCGGCATCGATAACCTGATCTTTATCTCGATCCTGACCAACAAGCTGCCCGAGCAGCACCGCCAGAAGGCGCGGCGCATCGGCATCGGCATGGCGCTGATCCTGCGTCTGGGCCTGTTGAGCACCATCGCGTTCATCGTCCAGCTGACCGAGCCTGTGATCGAGATCTTCGGCCACGCGTTCTCCTGGAAGGACATCATCCTGATCGCCGGCGGCCTGTTCCTGCTGTGGAAAGCCACCACGGAAATCCATCACAGCATGGATCCGGCGCCGGAAGATCCGAAGACCGCGAGCTCGACGGTGACCCTGGGCTTCGCCGCCGCCATCGGGCAGATCCTGATGTTGGACCTGGTGTTCTCCATCGACAGCATCATCACCGCCGTCGGCATGACCGAACACCTGCCGATCATGATCATCGCGGTGCTGGTGTCGGTATTGGTGATGCTGTTGGCGGCCGATCCGCTGGCCAAGTTCATCAACGACAACCCGACGGTGGTGATGTTGGCCCTGGGCTTCCTGATCATGATCGGCATGACGCTGATCGCCGAAGGCTTCGGCGCCCATGTGCCGAAAGGCTATGTGTATGCGGCGATGGCGTTCTCCGCGGCCATCGAGGTGCTGAACATGATGTCGCGCCGGGCCAAGCAGAAGCGTTTGCCGGCTGAAGGCTAAGCGCCGTTGAACGAAAAGGCCGCCCGGGCTCTTGCGAGTCCGGGCGGCCTTTTTTGTTTCGGCGGTTATCGGTCGGTCAGTGCGCGGTGGCGTGGCGGGCGCGGTGCCTGGCGGTCTTCTGCGCAGGTTCGGGGCGGGGCGGATGAGGGTGGTGGCGCCGGGCAATGCGCAGCACGCCCCACAACATGGCGGCGGCCACGGCCAGCCAGCCGGCTATCAGCATCATGATGGTCATCGTCAGGCTCATCGGTGCCTCCCTTTGCCCTGCGTCGGGCGCACGCGTTCTCTGTCTTCAAGCCACAGTCTAGTCGCTGGCGTGTTTCAGGCTATTGACCGAAGGTCGGTGGTGACCAATCAGTTCGCTCTATGCCGGCGATCGGTCTGCGGTTTCGGGCTATACCGCAGCGTTGCGCCGTCCTATGATCGTCGGCCAAGCCGGAACACGACGACCGGCGTCTGATAGAGAGTGACGATGGTGCAGGTATTTTCTCGGATCCGCACGGCGCTGCTGGCGGCAGGTTGCGCGGCCGCTCTGGCGGGATGCGCGGGCAGTGTGGCGCCGGAAGTCCAGCGCTTGCCGGAGCGGGTCGAACTCAGCGGCACGTTCTACCGCGGCGAGGCCAACCAGAGCGGGCCGCAGGTGCTGGCCAGCCTGTTGTCGCAGCAGGGCATCGTGATCACGCCGGGCCTGCTGGAGAAGCCGCTGCACTTGCCCGAGGCGCAAGACAAGTTGCAGCAGAACCTGCAGAACCTCGCCCGGGAATACGGCATGGTGGTCTATCCGCTGGACAGCCGGCTGCCGGCGCTGTTGGCCCAGGTCGCGGCGGGCTATCCGGTGATGGTGCGCTTCAGCGAAGGCTCGGCCTTCTGGGCCGAGCCGCGCTACGCGATCCTCTCCGGCTATGACCGGAAAAAACAGACCGTGCTGCTGCGCGCCGGGATGAACCGGCGCGAGCTGATGGGCTTCGGCGCTTTCGAGTCCGCCCTGAACAAGGCCGGCGGCTGGGCGGTGCTGATCCAGAAGCCTTCGCAGGTGCCGGCCGCGGTCGACCGTCAGCGCTGGCTGAAGGCCGCCGACGAGCTGGCGCAGGCCGGGCAGGAGCAGGAAGCGGCCCAGGCACGCAAGGCGCTGGGGGCGCAGTAAGGCTCCGTTCGTCATCTCTCGGGCACGGTGTCGCGGATCGGGTTTCTTATGGTCAGAGGCCCGGTCGTTCCGGGCCGTATCCCGGATGCGAGGTGCACATGAGTACCGATTCGAGCTTCGATGACCATAAACCGGACAGCGTGCCGACCACGCCGGAGCCTGAGGTGGATCCGGTGCTGGATCCTGAAAGCCCGCTGCGCGACCCGTTGGCCCGTCCGGCGGTGGTGATGCCGCATACGCGGGATCCCAGTGCCGGCGACGGCATTCCCGACGATGACCAGATGCCGCTGCCCAACGACTGAAACCGCAGACGAAAAAAAGCCCCGAACGTTCGGGGCTTTGTCGTTTCGCGGATTACTTGGACGCTTCGACCACGTTGCCGGGGCGGTTCTTCAGGTTCTTCGCCGCCTTGTACTGCAGCGCCGCCGCCGGTGCGTTGGTGCTCTTGCCGGTCTCCACCCAGCTGCGGATGCGGCTGGCGTCGGCGAAGTGGGTGTACTTGCCGAACGCATCGAGGATCACCAGGGTCACCGGGCGGTTGCCCATGCGGGTCACCAGCACCAGGCAATGCCCGGCGGGGTTGGTGAAACCGGTCTTGGTGATCTTGATGTCCCAGTCCGCCTTGTTCACCAGATGGTCGGTGTTGCGAAAGCCCAGGGTGTAGTTGGGCTTGCGGAACGAGACGGTCTTTTCCTTGGTGGTGGTCAGTTCGCTGAGGATCGGATGCTTGTGCGCGGCCACCAGCAATTTGCTCAGGTCGCGGGCGGTGGACACGTTGCGCTCCGACAGGCCGGTCGGCTCGACGAAATGGGTGCTGGTCATGCCCAGGGCCTTGGCCTTGGCGTTCATCGCGGCGATGAACGCCGCGTAGCCGCCCGGATAGTGGTGGGCCAGGCTGGCGGCCGCACGGTTCTCCGAAGACATGAGCGCAATCAGCAGCATCTCGCGGCGCGGCAGTTCGCTTCGCAGCTTGACCCGGGAGAACACACCCTTCATTTCCGGGGTGTTGCTGATGTCGACGTCGATCCACTCGTCCATGTTCTGTCGCGCTTCCACAACCACCAGGCCGGTCATCAGCTTGCTCACGGAGGCGATCGGCACGACTACGTCCGGGTTGCTGGAATAGATGACTTTATTGGTCTGCATGTCCATCAGCAGGGCGCTGCCGGAGGCGATCTTCAGTTGCGAGGCGTCTCGGGGGGCAGCGGTGGTTTCGGCGGCATTGGCCGTTGGCGTGAGGAGTGTGCCTGAAAATGCAAAAACCAGGCTCAGGATGGAGAGGCGAATATTCACGCGGGCGAACTCATAAGGGTTGGAAATGCCGTTTTTGTAACGGCTTGTGTCGTAAAAACGACGCATTGTAGGAGTATGGTCGAAGAACTGTCGATGGTTGTTCGAAGGGCATGAAAAAGTCGTGAAAAGCCCTGTGGAAATAGGGGTTTCCGGCGAACGGTAAAGGTTTTTTCGAGGGCATGAAAAACCCCGCGCAAGGCGGGGTTCTCACGGTGCGGAAAACGCGGCTCAGCTGTGCAGGGTTTCTGCTGCGTACAGTGTGTTTTCCAGCAGGCAGGCGCGGGTCATCGGGCCGACGCCGCCCGGCACCGGGGTGATCCAGCCGGCGCGGGGCAGGGCGGTCTCGTACACGACGTCACCCACCAGCTTGCCGTCTTCCTGGCGGTTGATGCCGACGTCGATCACGATCGCGCCTTCCTTGATCCACTCGCCCTTGACCAGGCCCGGCTTGCCGGCGGCGACCACCACCAGGTCGGCGCGGCCGACGTGGCCGGCCAGGTCCTTGGTGAAGCGGTGGGTCACGGTCACGGTGCAGCCGGCCAGCAGCAGCTCCATCGCCATCGGACGGCCGACGATGTTGGAGGCGCCGACGACCACGGCGTTCATGCCGTACAGGTCGGCGCCGGTGCTTTCCAGCAGGGTCATGATGCCTTTGGGCGTGCACGGGCGCAGCAGCGGGATGCGCTGGGCCAGGCGGCCGACGTTATAAGGATGGAAACCGTCGACGTCCTTGTCGGGGCGGATGCGCTCCAGCAGCTTGGAGGCGTCCAGGTGCTCCGGCAGCGGAAGCTGCAGCAGGACGCCGTCGATCGCCGGGTCATCGTTCAGGCGGTCGATCAGGTCGGTCAACGCCTGCTGGGTGGTGTCGGAAGGCAGGTCGTAGGCCTGGGAAAGGAAGCCGACCTCTTCACAGTCTTTACGCTTGTGCGAGACATAAACCTGAGAGGCAGGATCGCTGCCGACCAGGATCACCGCCAGGCCCGGCGTGCGCAGGCCTTGCTCGCGACGCTCTGCGACCCGTTGGGCGATCTGCTGGCGCAGGCTGGCGGCGATGGATTTGCCGTCGATTAGTTGTGCAGTCATTGCGCGTGATTAACCATCGAGAGGGGAAAAAATGAGAACGCATTCTCGCATGTCAGGCGGTGAGGGCAAAGGCGCTTGGTCTGCAAATTCCCCTAACCCCTTTAATTAAATGAATTTTTTTCAAAAAGGATTTGACGGTCTCCAGGTGGCTCTATACTATTCGTCGCACTTGTCGGGCACAGCCTAGCACTGGTTAAGAAAGTCGAGCGGAATTAGCGTTCTGCAAGGCCGGAAAGCACTTAGTTTGTAGTCCTCCAAGGGTACAGATTAACAAGGCGCCCGTAGCTCAGCTGGATAGAGCATCCGCCTTCTAAGCGGATGGTCGCAGGTTCGAGTCCTGCCGGGTGCGCCATTAGGCAGCATTGGCACAAGTAGCGCGATATGGTGGGCGTAGCTCAGTTGGTAGAGCACG